>DATBKR010000214.1:0-4177 GCA_036555805.1 Hyphomicrobiaceae bacterium
ACCGGGCCAATCACGCTGCCCATGCCGCCGAGCACGGCCATGACGATGAGGTCGCCGGAGCGGGTCCAGTGCATCATGGCCGGACTGATGAAGTCGGTGTGGTTGGCGAGCAGCACTCCGGCGAGCCCGCACAGGGTTCCGGCGATGACGAAGCACACGAGGCGGTAGCGGTAGGTCGGGAAGCCGATGGCGCGCATGCGCCGCTCGTTGGAGCGCGAGCCCTGGATCACAAGTCCGAAGCGGGAGTTCACCAGGCGCCAAACGAGGTAGACGGTTGCAAGCAGCAAGGCAAAGCAGAGGTAGTAGAAGGCGGTCCGGTTGGACAGGTTGATCAGCCCGCCGAACCGGCTGCGATCGATGGACAGGCCGTCATCGCCGCCGTAGCGCTCGAGCCCGACGCCGACGTAGTAGATCATCTGTGCGAACGCCAGCGTAATCATGATGAAGTAGACGCCGCGCGTCCTGAGCGAGAAGGCGCCGATGACAAGCGCGAACAGGGCCGACGCCGCGAGCGCCAGCGGCCACTGGAAGAGGCCTGACGAAATACCTTCGTAGCCCAGGATGCCGACGGCGTAGCCGCCGATGCCGATGTAGGCGGCGTGCCCGAAGCTGACCATGCCGCCAAAGCCCATGATCAGGTTCAGGCTCACCGCCGCCATGGCCAGAATGACGATGCGCGTGAAGAGGGACAGCAGGTACACGTTGCCCACAACCTGGGCGTAGACCGGCACCAGCGCGAGCGACACAAGGAGCGTGGCAACCAGGAGATTGCGTGGGCTGACAAGCGCTTGCACCCTTGCTTTCATCTGGCCGCTGCCGGAAACAGGCCCGCCGGGCGCACCACCAGCACCACCGCCATCAGGAGGTAGATGAGCATCGAGGAGAGGGCCGGGGCGGCTGTGGAGGCGGCGGTGGGGCTGAGCGTAAGCTTCAGCAGCTCGGGCAGGAAGGTGCGGCCGACGGTATCGACGAAGCCCACGAACAGCGCGGCGACGAAGGCGCCGCGGATCGAGCCGATGCCGCCGATGATGATCACTACGAAGGCGAGGATCAGGATGTTCTCGCCCATGCCGATCTGGGCGGTGAGGATGGCCGCCTGCATCATGCCGGCGAGCCCGGCAAGAGCCGCGCCGACGCCGAACACGAAGGTATAGAGCAGCTTGATGTTGATGCCGAGCGCACCCACCATCTCGCGGTTCGACGCGCCCGCCCGCACCAGCATGCCCAAGCGCGTCCGCATCACCACGAGATAGAGCCCGAGGGCCACCAGCAGCGCCACGACGATGATGGACAGCCGGTACATGGAGTAGGGGAAGCCCGGCAGGATCTCGATCGATTTGCTGAGCCACGCCGGCAAGGGCAGGTTGCGGCCTGCCGGACCCCACACCAGCCGCACCATTTCGTTGAAGAACAGGATGAGGCCGAACGTGCCGAGCACGTGGTCGAGATGGTCGCGGCCGTAGAGCCGGCGCATGGCGATCACCTCCACCGCCATGCCGGCGATGAGCGTCGCCCCGAGCGCCAGGGCCACGCCGGAGAGGAAGGAGCCTGTCAGCGCCGTGAAGGTGGCGGCGAAGTAGGCGCCCAGCATGTAGAGCGAGCCGTGTGCCAGGTTGACGAGGTCCATGATGCCGAACACCAGCGTCAGCCCGGCCGCCAGCAGGAACAGCAGCAGCCCGACCTGGAGGCCGTTGAGGCATTGCTCGATGAACAGCAGCATTTTCCGTGATCGGTGTCAGACCCTCTGGGTCTGACACCGTTCCGCAACCGATGTTGGAGCCCCGGTGTCAGGCCCGCAAGCCTGTCACCGACGCCGTTTCCCAAAATGGGCGGTGGAGCCAATGGTGTCAGACCCGGAGGGTCTGACACCTCTCCAGCTCACTTCATCGCGCACTTGCTGGCGTGCACGTCCTGGAAGTTCTCGACCGCGGTCGCCATCGTCTTCAGGCGGTAGCTGTTGCCCTCCTTCACCACCTCCTGCATGTAGTAGTTCTGGATCGGATAGTTGTTCGGGCCGAACTTGAAGGCGCCGCGCACGGACTTGAAATCCGCCTTCCGGAGCGCGGCGCGCACCGCATCGGGTTTGCTGAGATCGCCCTTCACCGCGGCCACCGCCGAAGCGATCAGGTTTGCCGCGTCATACGACTGAGCGCCGTAGAACGACGGCTCCGCCTTGTGCTTGGCCACGAAATCGGCGACGAACTTCTTGTTGGCCTCGTTGGGCAGGTCGGCGCCCCACTGCAGCGCAGAGATGACACCCAGCGCGGCGTCCTTCTGCAGCGGCAGGCTGAGCGAATCGATCACGAAGGTGGTGTAGAGCGGGATCTTGCCCTGCAGTCCGGCCTGGGCGTACTGGTTCAGGAACTGCACACCCGATGCGCCCGGATAGAAGACGTAGACCGCCTTTGGATTGGCCGCCCGGACCTTCGACAGCTCGGCCGAGAAGTCGAGCTGGTCGGGCCACTTGGTGTAGTCCTCGCCCACCACCTTGCCCTTGAACACCGCCTTCACGCCGCCGAGGTTCTCCTTGCCGGCCGCGTAGTTGGGGCCGATCAGGTAGACGTTCTCGATGCCCTTCTTGTTCATGTACTCGGCAACCGCGCGCGGGTTGGAGTCGTTGGTCCACGAGGTCGAGAACACGTTGGGCGAGCACATCTCGCCGGCGAGCGGCGACAGGCCGGCGTTGGCCACGACGAGGAAGGTCTTGGCCTCGATGATGGGCTTCACCGACGCCAGCAGCACGTTCGACCAGATGTAGCCGGAAATGAAATCGACCTTGTCGGACTGGATCAGCTTCTCGGTCTTCTGCCGGCCCACCTCGGGCTTCTGCTGGTCGTCCTCGTAGATCACCTCCACCGGCAGCCCGCCCATCTTGCGGCCCATGTGGTCGAGGGCCAGTTCGAACGAATTGCGCATGTCGTTGCCGATCACCGCCGTCGGCCCGCTGAAGGTGCTGACGAAGCCGATCTTGACAGATTTGCTCTGGGCCAAGGCCGGGACGGCTCCCAGCGCGAGCGCGGCGGCCGCCGCAAGCAGCAGTTTTTTCATGTTGGGTCTCCCTTCTTCCCCGACGGATCATATAACCAACGGCCCCGCCCGCGAAACCCGCGGCGGGGCGCTTCTTTTGCCATATCGGCGCGCCATCGCGCCCATCCTGCGCTCAGCGCGCGCCGTACTCCTGCAACCGCGCCTCGAGCGCCGCACAGCTTCCCCTCCCCCTTGTGGGGAGGGGCTAGGGGTGGGGGGAACCACCACCTCGATGTTCTGCAATCCCCCCCACCCAGTCCCTCCCCACAAGGGGGAGGGAGCGCTGGGACTCGCGCCTGCCCTAGAGGCCGCGCGAGGCACGTCCTGGTGTCACGCCCGATGGATTTTCACATACTCGAAGTCGCCTGCCTTGTTGTCGATGCCGACTTTGGGCGGGGCGATCCAGGACGCGAACTTGCCGGGCTCCCAGCACGGCTGCATCAGGCTCTCGATGAAGTCGCCGTCGGCCTTCGAGGGCAGCCACTGCTCCTTCCTGCTGGCCCATTCGCCGTCGCTCAGCACCTCGCCCTCCGGCGTGGCACTGATGCTCTGGAACTCGCCGATATGGCGGTGGAAGGCCACGTGCGGCAGCTTGAAGCGGAAGGCAATGCCCGCCTTCTCGATCGCCCTGTTCCAGCGCTCCATGCCCCGGCTGCAGTCGTCCACGTAGTCGTCGCGCAGGCGCATGTTGATGGCCGTCAGAGCCGACTCGTCCACCACCTTGACCTTGCCGTCAACGAGCTTGCTCACCGGGTAGGTAGCGGCGGTGAGCACGTGGTCGTCCTCCAGACCGGTCTCCCGGTAGCGGCCCTTGAGCCCGGAGCTGTAGTAGTTGGCCGCGTTGGTGGAGACCTCCGAACCGAACAGGTCGAGCGACAGGGAGAAGTGCAGGTTGGCCTTCTTCTGGATGGTGGGCAGGTCGATGACGCCCAGCTTGCGCACCGCGGCGATGTCGCCGGCGTCCTCGATGCCGGCGGCCTTCATGGCCTCGCAGGTGCGCTCGACCACCCGCCCCACGCCGGTCTCGCCCACGAACATGTGGTGCGCCTCCTCGGTCAGCATGAAGCGGCAGGTGCGCGAGAGCGGATCGAAGCCCGACTGCGCCAGGCTTTCGAGCTGCATCTTGCCGTCGCGGTCGGTGAAGTAGGTG
>DATBKR010000215.1:0-4707 GCA_036555805.1 Hyphomicrobiaceae bacterium
CACGGGGGAGCCGACGGCGCCGGGCAGGCGCAGCGGCGGGGCGGTGAGCAGGAAGCGGCTGCGATTGTTGGCCCGCAGCCAATCGGCCAGCTCGGAGAGGCGCCACAGCTCGCCCAGGTTCACGCCGGTGCGGAACAGGCAGTGCTGGTGCAGCGGCAGCGCCGCGCATTGGCCCGGCCGCAGGGGCAGATTGAGGATTTCCACCGCGTAGTTGTCGGAGATCAGGGCCGCCAGCCTGGTTTCGGCGATCCACCGCTGCAGGCGCTCATCGCCCCCGTCGAGGCCGGTGCACGTTGTATGCAGCGTCTCATCTTCGGGCTTCCCGCCGCTCTCCAGGATCACCTCGTCGAAGCCGGTGCGGATAAGCACGAAATCGCCCGCCTCCACCGTAATGCCGTCTGCGGCCATGACGCGCATAAGTTCGTCGTAGCCAACGGCGTGGCGCCTGCGGCCGTAGTGGGCGTACAGGTCGATCATCACGGCGCGACCCTGCAGGGCCTTCGCCGCCATGTTCTCGACGCCCAGCGCCCTGGCCGCGGAGGTGCCCTTCGCTTCCACCAGGGAGCCGGGCAGCGCGCCGGCTTCCCTGGCGTCGGCCGGACCGGGGAAATCGCCCGCGCCGCGATAGCCGTTGTAGAATACCGGCTCGGTCACCCCGTCGCCGTCGGCGTCGAACAGCGAGCCGACGTGGGCGAAGCCGTCCCATTGCGTCGAATACTGCAGGTGCAGGATGGCGAGGTCGTCGTTGACGACATCGACCATGCCGGGGGTGTCCTGCTCCAGCCGGAACAGCCAGTTGGGCCTGTCGCCGCGCACCGTGGGGCGGATGACCGGCGGGTGCCGGCGCGGGTTCAGCCCGCTGCCGCCGGGATAGTCGAGCGGCAGCGAGAGGCAGAACGTGCGCCCCTCCTTCACCTCGGCGATGCCCTGCCTGACCTTCTCGGGCGTCACCTCGTTCATGCGCCCGAGCTGGTCGTCGGGCCCGTAGTCGCCCCAGGTCGAGCCCTCCGGCCTCCGTTGCCAGCGCCTTGCCTCGGACATGCCGCTCCTCCCGTGTAGGGTGTCAGACTCTCCGGGTCTGACACCATGCCTCCAACAGCGTTGCGGTACGGTGTCAGACCCGGAGGGTCTGACACCATGCTGACACCATCACTCCTCGAACACGTCGGCCCAGTCGGGGTGCTTCTTGCGCTCGGCGTTTACGAAAGGGCACAGGGCGCGGATCTTCGCGCCCTCCTTGCGGGCGTCCTCGACCATGCGCGTGGCCAGCAGGCGGCCGATGCCGCGGCCGCGGAAGGCGTCCGGGACGGAGGTGTGGTCGGCAGTGAGGAGCTTCGGGCCGGCGTGGGTGTAGACCAGTTCCGCTTCCGCCTCGATGCGGTCCGCCCTGGCGACGTAACGGCCCTGCGACGGGCCGTCCTCGCGCGTGATCCTGGGTTCGCTCATTGCTCCTCCTTGTGCAGGCTCTGCCGTCTCGCGGTTGCCCGATGAGCCTATCGTCCCCGATCGCCGCGGCGCCGCAGCTGAAACTGTCGCCACGGCGGCAGTGCGCTCACGCCGGGACGCCCAGCGCTGCCGAAATGCAATGTAGTGCGCCGCTACGAGGTCGGAAACCCAAGGCGCCGATTGGGCTCGGTGCGCCCCCAGGTCCTGCGCTGCAGTCCGATCGGGCGGCGTTGCAGCCAAAATCGCATCCCGTCATGTCGATCCGCCGGTCGGTCGTTCGTCGTGTCGACAGAGCACGGGGCGGCGCTGGCGCGAAAGCGGTTTCCGACCGGCAGCCTGCCCGCTCGGAAACCCGCGTTGGACCAAGGGGATGCGATCATGGACACGATCCTTGTCACCACCCAGATCGTTGCCTACGGGGTAGGCATCGTCTCGGCATCGCTCAACATCGCCGTGTTCGTGCGTCGCCACCGCGCCAGGTTGCGCCGCCTGCGGGTAACGCGGGCCGGCCTGCCGGGAATGGCGTAGAATGCGCTCGGCCGGTTCGACGTGACGGCGATCACGCACTATTTTCCCGACTTCGAGCAGAAGCTGCCCGCCTATCCGGCGCGCGCCTGACTGGGGCGGCGGAACCGCCGTGCTTACGCCCGGATCTGGCCCCCGGTGGCCTTCTCGACCTCGGCGACAATGCGCCGGGCGACGGCGTCGATTTCGGCGTCGGTGAGGGTCTTCTCGCGCGGCTGCAGCGTCACCTCCAGGGCGAGCGACTTCTTGCCGGGGCCCAGCGCCTTGCCCTCGAATACGTCGAACACGCTGACGTTGGCGATGAGCTTCTTGTCGGCGCTCATGGCGGCGCGCACTACGTCGCCGGCGGGCACCTTGGCGTCGAGCAGGAAGGCGAAGTCGCGCCGCACCGGCAGCAGGTCGGCGGCCTCCAGCGGCGGCCTGGCCAGCGACTTGCGCTTCTGGGCCGGGATCGCCTCCACGAACACCTCGAAGGCGGCGACCGGCCCGGCGACGTCCATGAGAGCGAGAGTCGCGGGGTGGACCTCGCCGAAGTGGGCCAGCGTGACCTTGGGACCGAGCTTGAAGGCAGCGGAGCGGCCGGGATGGAACCAGGCGGGTGCCTCGCGCACCACCTGCGCCTTGCCGGCGTCGAAGCCGAGCGCGGCCAGCAGCGCCGCCACGTCGGCCTTGGCCTCGAACAGGCCGGCTTCCGGCGCGACGCCCGTCCAGTGGCGGCCCGCGCCCGCCAGCGCGCTGGCCCCGGCGCGCACGCCGGAGGCGGCCACGAACTGGTCGCTCGGGGCGTCGCCGCGGTAGGCCTGGCCCACCTCGAACAGGGCCACATCGGCGGCGCCGCGGTTGCGGTTCTTCTGCACGGCCGCCAGCAGGCCCGGCAGCAGGCTTGGGCGCATGGTGGTCATCTCGGAGGAGATGGGGTTCTCCAGCTCCAGGCCCGGCTGGCCGCCGCCGAACGCCTCCGCCTGGAGCCGCGGGATGAACGACCAGATGATGGCCTCCACCAGGCCGCGGCCCGCCAGCACGCGCCGGGCGTGACGCACGCGTTTCTGCGTCTCGGTCAGCACCGGCTTGGCGACGCCGCTCATGCGCGGCATCGGCGCCGAGGGCACCTTGTCGAGGCCGGCGATGCGCACGATTTCCTCGACCAGGTCGGCGGGGCCGTGGATGTCGGGGCGCCAGCTCGGCGCCTTCACCTTGACGCCGGCGCCCTTGCCCTCGACGGCGAAGCCCAGCGCCTCCAGGCTGGCGCGCATCTCCTTCTCCGGCAGCTTGATGCCGGCGAGCTTCTCAACGCGCGCGAAGGAGAAGCTGACGACCGTCTTGGCCTCCGGCGGCGCGCCGGCCACCCTGCGCCTGGACGGCTCACCGCCGGCCACCTCCAGCATCATGGCGGTGCCGAGGTCGAGACCGGGGAGGATGAACGCGGGGTCCACGCCGCGCTCGAAGCGGTAGCGGGCGTCGCTGACGATGCCGGTCTTGCGGCCGGTGGCGGCGGTGCGTAAGGGGTCGAAGTAGGCGCACTCGATGAGCACGTTGCGGGTGCCGGCGGCGGTGCCCGTCTCCTCGCCGCCCATGATGCCGCCGAAGCCGAGGACGGCGCGCCCGTCGGCGATCACGCACATGGTCTCGTCGACCTCGTAGGTCCTGCCGTCCAGGGCGAGGAAGGACTCGCCGTTGCGGCCGAGGCGGGCGCGGATGGCGCCCTGGAGCTTGTCGGCGTCGTAGACGTGCAGCGGGCGGCCGCGGTCGAGGCTCAGGTAGTTGGTCACGTCAACCAGGGCGTTGATGGGACGCAAGCCGACGGCCTTGAGGCGCTGCTGCATCCACGCCGGCGCCGTGCCGTTCTTGACGCCGCGGATGTAGCGTCCAGCGAAGCAAGGGCAGGCGTCGGCGGCGTGCTTGGGGAACTCCAGCCCGATGTCGATGGGGCAGTCGAAGTCGCCCTCGACGCCCGTGGGCTTCTTCTCGGGCTTCAGCTTGCCGAGGCCGGCCGCGGCGAGGTCGCGGGCGATGCCGCGCACGCCCGTGCAGTCGGGGCGGTTGGGGGTGAGCTTCACGTCGAGGACGGGGTCGGACAGGCCCACCGCGTCGGCGTAGCGCCGACCCAATTTGCCGGCGAAGGCCGCGTCCAGCTCGATGATGCCCTCGTGGTCGTCGGAGAGCTCCAGCTCCTTCTCGGACACCAGCATGCCGGCCGATACCACCCCGCGCACCGGCTTGGCTTCGAGGGTGATGCCGGTGCCGGGGATATACGTGCCGATGGGCGCGAACACGCCGATCATGCCGGACCTGGCGTTGGGCGCGCCGCACACGACCTCGACCACGCCCTTGCCGGTATCCACCTTGCACACGCGCAGCCGGTCCGCGTTCGGATGCGGCCTGGCCTCCAGCACCCTGGCGATGGTGAAGGGCGCGAGCTTCTTGCCGGGGTCGTCGACGCTCTCGACATCAAGCCCCATGGCGGAGAGCCTGTCGGCCAGCGATTCGACCGGAACGTCGGTGTCGAGATGGTCCTTGAGCCAGGAGAGGGTGAACTTCATGGCGTAGCCTCAGAGGCCTTTGGCGTAGGGTGCAATGCGCTCGCTTCGCTCGCTTATTGCACCGTTCTCCCTTCGATCGGCATGTAACGGTGCAATGCGCTTCGCTTATTGCACCCTACGATCGTGTCAACCCGACAGGCCCGCGGCCAGCGACGGCAGGTCCAGCGCGGTGAAGCCGTAGTGCCGGAGCCAGCGC
>DATBKR010000216.1:0-44431 GCA_036555805.1 Hyphomicrobiaceae bacterium
GGAAGGCACACCGCCCAGTAGGGCAAGCAGCAAAACCACAGATCGTGAGGTAGCGCCCCCGCCAAGGGGCGCACCGGCTGCGGGCCTATATGGGCTGCGATGGCGGCGGAAGCAAGACACGGTTGCGGGAGCGGTTCCACCTCAAATGAGCAAAAGACAAGGGAAATCCTTTACTCTTCATTAAGCGCGGTCAGCCGATGTTGCCATGACGTTCCCATGCCGATTTGGCACGAAACCGGGGGACCTTGAAGCTATGGACGATGCGGTAACGCCCACGCCCGGCGCCGCCGCGCCGCCGGCCGCCGGGGACGCGGCGGCGGCGGTCGCGGCGTGGCTGTCCCATCTGGCTCACGAGCGGGACCGCGCGGACAACACGCTCCTGGCCTACGAGCGCGACCTGCGCCAGTTCCTGGCGTGGCTGCTGCGCGACCTGGGCCGCGCACCGGCCGTTGCCGATCTTGCGCGCCTCGATGCCCGCAAGGTCCGCGCCTTCCTAGCCTACCGCCGGCAAGGGAAGGTGGGAAGCCGCTCCCTGGCGCGCACTCTGTCCGGCCTGCGCACCTTTTTCCGCTGGCTGGAGGCCGAGGATTTCGCGCGTAACCGCGCCATCGCGCAGGTCTCCCGGCCCCGGATAGGACACGGCATCCCCAAGCCGCTGAGCGTGGAGAAGGCCGCCGCTGTCGTCGATGGCGGTATGGCGGCCGATCTCGACTGGATCGCGGCGCGCGACGTGGCCGTGTTGCTCCTGCTCTACGGCTCGGGCCTGCGCATTTCGGAGGCGCTGGGCATCGCACGCCGCGACGCGCCAACCGACGGGCGCGAAATGCTGCGCGTCACCGGCAAGGGCGGCAAGGAGCGCGTCGTGCCGGTGCTGCCCGTCACGGAGGCAGCGGTGGCGCGCTACATGGCGCTCTGCCCCTACGGGCTGGCGCCGGACGGCCCGCTGTTCCTGGGCGCCAAGGGCGGGCCGCTGAGCCCTCGCATCGTCCAGCTCCTGATGGCGCGGCTGCGCGAGGCCCTGGGGTTGCCCGAGACCGCCACCCCGCACGCGCTCCGCCACTCGTTTGCCACGCACCTTCTCTCGGCCGGAGCCGATCTGCGGCAGATTCAGGAGCTGCTGGGCCACGCCAGCCTCTCCACCACCCAGCTCTACACCGAGGTGGACCGGGAGCGCCTCCTGGCGGTCTACGACAAGGCCCACCCCCGCGCCTGAGGCCCTGGCTCACCGCACCCAACCGGTGGCAAGGGCGCTGGCCCATGCCGGGTTGCCATTCCTGGCCGCAAGCTCCGCCATCATCGTATTCTCGTAGGGCACATACCGGATGGTCGCGTGCCAAGCGCCGGCCGTGCGCTCCAGGATCGCATAGCAGGCGTGAGGCGTGCCGGCCTCCACCACGTGCGCCACGGGTGCCGACCCGAGATAGCCGGGCAGCCCGACGCTGCCTGCGTTGACGACCAGCCGGCCGTCGCGGAGGCGCACGACGCGCGGGATGTGCGTGTGGCCGCAGAGGATGAGTGACGCGTCGATCCCCACCGCCTCCTTCTCGACATCCTCGATCGGTGCGGGCGCCACCAGCCCATCGCCGGTCACACGGTCGAGCCAATAGGTCTCGTCGCTGCGCGGCGAGCCGTGGCACAGGAACACGTCGCCCCGGTAGAGCAGCGTCGCCGGCAGGCCCGCCAGCCAGTCCATGTGGCTGTCGTCGAGCCATGTGAACGGCCGCCCCTCGCGGCGGCGCTTTTCGACCAGCACCCTGTCCTGGTTGCCCTGAATCGAGGGAAAGCCCCTTGCCATCAGCACGTCGGCCGTGCGCCGCGTCTCCAGCGGACCGCTGACGTGGTCGCCCAGATTGACGACCTCGGAGATGCCCGCGGCGGCGATGTCCGCCAGCACCGCCTCCAGCGCGTCGCAGTTCCCGTGAACATCAGCAATCGCTGCAAACTTCATCGCCAACCTCCTGGGTCGGCCGATGCAACGAGTCTTGCGGGAATGCATTGGGGCCGTTCGCTTTAGCTGCATTTGTTGAAGCGCCCGCAAGCTGATCGTCAAATCGGCGCTGGCTGTGCGTCTAGCAGGCGGCGGCCCCTCCTGCAACGGATTTGCGGCGCGCTACGCGGAGTCGGCCGTGAATCCATTTCACGATTTCACTACTTCACGATCGAAGTCCGCGGCGCAATGATCCGGGGCGAGTGCTTGCGCCTCTCACCCTGGATGGAATGGACCCTATGAGCAAGACGGCCCTCATCGTCGGCACCGGCTCCGGCATCAGCGCGGCGTTCGCGCGGGCATTGGCTGCCAACGGTTACCGCGTGGCGCTGGCGGCGCGTGGCGTGGACAAGCTCGCCGCGCTGGCCGGCGAAATCGGCGCCCTGACGGTTGCTGCCGATGCGACCAAACCCGACAGCGTCGCCCGCTTGTTCGCGGAGGTGGATGGCCAGTTCGGCCGGCTCGACGTAGCGCTCTACAACGCGAGCTACCGAGTGCGCGGCCCCTTCCTCGACCTAGTGCCGCAGGAGGTGGCGCGCTCGATGGAAGTGTCGGCCTTCGGTGCCTTCCTCGTGGCCCAGGAGGCCGCGCGGCGCATGGTGCAGCAGGGCGGCGGTGCGATCTTCTTCACCGGCGCCTCCGCGAGCGTGAAGGGCTACGCCCAGTCGGCGCCCTTCGCGATGGGGAAATTCGCGTTGCGCGGCATGGCGCAGTCGCTGGCACGCGAGCTCGGCCCCAAGGGCATCCACGTCGCGCATTTCGTGATCGACGGCGGCGTGCGCAGCCCCGAGCGCGGGCGCGTCGAGGGTGCGGGCGACACCCGCGACAGCCTGCTCGATCCGGTCGACATCGCCCAGACCTACATGGCCGTCCTCAGGCAGCCCCGCAGCGCCTGGAGCCTCGAAGCCGAGCTGCGGCCCTGGGTGGAAAGGTTCTAGCCGAGGCGGCGGGTGGTGCCGTCGGCGGCGACCTCCTGGACGGCGTGGAAGCCCTCGAATTCGGGGTGGCCGAGCGTGGTGGGCCTGTTGTCGCCGGCGCGGGCGTGCGCCTTGCGGAAGGCCTCGGACCTGGTCCAGTTCTCGAAGTCGGAATAGGACGCCCAGATCGTGTGCGAGGCGTAAAGCACGTGGTCGTCGCGCTCAGGCCCCCTGAGCAGATGGAAGGCCTTGAAGCCCGGCAGCTCGTGCAGGTAACTCTGGCGGCTCATCCACACGCTCTCGAAATCCGCCGTGCGGTCCTTCAAGACCTTGAACCTGTTCATGGCGATGAACATGGGTTGCTCCTCTTCTGCGCAGGCGCCCCAGCAGGTGAGATGGTGAGTGGTGAGGTGGTGAGTATCGCGCCCAGGCTGTGGACAGCATTGTTTTCATCACCGATCGTGAAGGACGAGCCCACTCACGGGCGGCGCGCCAATCTCACCACTCACCATCTCACCCGATCGCACCACTCACCTTCTCACCCAACCATGCGGCTTGCAAACATCGGAATTGTTGACATAGTTCGTCAACAATATGTGGCGTGCCGGGTTCCGGCAGCATGGGTTCCGGCCGCAGACGCTCGAAAGGCGTGCTTCCTTGACGACAAAGCGCGACGATCCGAAGGACACCGAACCGGCGTCGTCGCGCGCCGCCGGGAACCCGCGCCGTCTCAAGGTGGCCGAACTCCTGGACGGCGAGCGGGAAGCCATCCTGGAGCACGGCGGGCAGGACTACCGCCTGCGCGTCACCGCCAGTGGCAAGCTGATCCTGACCAAGTGACGCCGGCTCCGGCGCGCGGCGTCTGTCAGCGCGGTGTCTGTCAGCGCGGTGTCTTGTGGGCGTGCCGGGCAGCCGTTACGCTCCGGGTTGGGCGCAGGGCGACCGGCCGTTGGAGCATGGGAGCCAATCCGTCGAAATCCAATCGCCGGGCGATCGAGGGAGCCATGACCGAGGAGCTTGCGTTTGCGCTGGCGATGGGCGTCGCGACCGTCTGCGGCGCCGCAGCCGGCCGCATCTTCGCCCTGGAGGCCGACGACCGGCGGACCTCCATTCTGGCCGCTGCCTATTGCGGGGCTGGTGCCGGCCTTATGAGCAGCCCCGTGTTCGCCTTCGTGCTGGTGCTTGCCGCCGAGCTTCTGCGCGGGCAGGCGATTGCGCCGGCGCTGTCCGGGGCCGCGCAGGCGACCGGTCCGGCGTTGCTGTGGGGGATCGCGGCCGGCGCCGCCGGCGGCTTCGTTGCCGGCGTCCTGATCGCACTCGTCAAGCGTTACGCCGTTCCGTAGCGAGATCGCGGCCGGCCGGCTTCAGTGCTCATCGACGCTGACCGGGGATCGGACCGGACGCGCCCACCCGTGGTTCTCTGTAGGTCCCGGCCAATCTTTCGGCGGCTCTTCAGGATTCACCCTGAGTGTCGGCCTGCCACACAGCTGGCATTGCTGTCAGTCCCTGGAACTGGCTCGAGGAGGCTCGAATGCGCAGACTGCTTCTCGCGCTCGCGACCGTCGTGCCCCTGGTCGCACTGAGCAGTGCGCCGGCGTCGGCGTGGGGCTGGGGCTACGGCTCCTACGGCTACTGCCCGCCCTATCGCACCTACTACTACAGCTACCGTCCCGCGTACGGCTACGCGCCCTACTACGGCGCCTATTGGCGGCCGCGCTTCTATTCGTCCGGCTTCTTCTATCGCCCCTGGCGGCCCTGGGGCTGGTATGGCTATCGGCCCTACCGTTCGTGGGGCTATCGCCCCTGGGGCTGGGGCCACCGCGGCTGGGGCTGGGGCTACCGCGGATGGGGCTGGCACCGCGGATGGGGCTGGCGCCACGGCTGGCGGCGCTGGTAGCGCAGCTTGGCGCGCGGCGCCCCGTAGCATGCGCCGGCGCCGCTAGCGGCCGGGCGGCGCCACCGTGCCCGTCCGGCCCAAGCGCAGGCGGAGCGCCGCGCCGACCTGGAGCAGCAGGGTCGCGCCCAGGATGAGCGCAGCGCCGAGCCAGCCGACGGCCGGCATCCGCTCGCCCAGCACCAGGAAGGCGGCGAGGGCGGCGAACACGGTCTCAATGCTGACGATCACCGCGGCTTCCGACGGCGGCGTGTGCTGCAGGGCCACGGTCAGGACGGTGAACGCGAGCGCGCTCGACAGCAGCCCGACGTAAAGGATGTCCGGCGCCGCCCGCGCGAGGCCGTCGAGCGTCGTAGTCTCGGTGAACGCGGCGGCGAGGGCGGCGAGCGTGCCGACGACGGCGAACTGGAGCGCGGTGAAGGCGAGCGGGCGCCCGAACGGCGCGGCATGTCCCGTGATGACCACGTGCAGCGCCCAGAACAGCGCCGACAGCGCCACCAGCCGGTCCCCGAACGCGAAGCCGCCGAGTTCGCCGCCACCCAGGAGCCACGTCCCCAACGCCGACAGGGCTACAGCGGGCCACACCATCGGGCCCGGTACCCTGCCGCTCCAGGCCCAGGCAATGAGGGGCGTCAGCACCACGTAGAGGGCCGTGAGGAAGCCCGTGCTGGTGACCGTCGCGGTCTGGATGCCGGCCTGCTGCAGCCAGGCGGCCACGAAGAAGGCGACGCCGCCCCACGCCGCGATGCCGAAGAATGGCAGGCCGGCGGGCGGTGCGGCGCGGCGGCGCTCGCGCCAGGCAAGCGGCGCCAGAACCAGCGCCGCCACCGTCCCGCGCGCGGCGATGAACGCCAGCGGCCCAATATGGTCCATCGCCGACTTCTGGAACAGAAACGCTACGCCCCATACCGCGGCGGCCAGCAGCAGGACGATATCGGCGTTGAGTCGGGACATGGGTTGAATCTGGGTCGAGGCTGGAGTCGGCTGCCGGGGAGCGAGGCGGCGGGCCGCCCGGCCGCCCATGGCTTGCAGCCCGCTCCATGGGCTGCCCATATGACATGCGTTCCTGCCCGGCGCCAAATCCGCGGCGAGATCAGGCTGAAGGGCGGCACGCCTCGCGCGCGGTCCGGCAGCCAGTCCGCACGTCGCGCGCACTATCGCCCTCCGCGAAATCGCCGGCATTTTGTCCGCTGCGCCAACCTGCCGGCATTTGTCCTCTCGTCCCGCGCGTTGGCCTTCTGTTTCCGGCAGCAGCAGGCAACGTGCGGGTGTTGCTGACACCTACTCGTATTGCCTGCACGTTGCAGGCCCCGGCGTCGCGACAGCGGACGCCGGGGCTCCGCATCGCGCGCTGTGGGCAGGGCGGCAGATCGTCAGATCACGAGGTCGCCAGCCAGGAAGCTGCGGGCCTCCGGGGTGGATGGCGCCGCGAAGAACCTGTCCGCGCGGGCGTGCTCGACGAGACGGCCCTTGGCGAGAAAGGCGATGTCGCCGGCGAGCCGGCGCGCCTGCCCGAGGTCGTGCGTCGCCATTACGATCTTGACGCCGGCGGCGGCGGCACCGGCGACGATGTCCTCCACGGCCTTGGTGGCGGCCGGATCGAGGCTGGCGGTGGGCTCGTCGAGGAACAGCACCTCCGGGTCGCGGGCGAGCGCGCGGGCGAGCGCGAGGCGCTGCTGCTCGCCGCCCGACAGGCGCCGCGCCGGCCGGGCGGCGACGGGCGCAAGGCCGACGCGGGCGAGCAGCTTCTCCACCGTGGCGGCATCCGCGGAGCGGCCTGCGGCCTTCAGGGCGTAGGCGATATTGGCGGCGGCCGTGCGGCGCAGCATCACCGGCTTCTGGAACACGATGGCCTGGCGGGTCGCTGCCAGCTCCGGCCGGGCCGGGCGCACACTGCCGGCCACCGGCGTCAGCAGGCCCACGGCGAGCCTGATGAGCGTGGTCTTGCCCGAGCCGTTGGGGCCGATCAGCACGGTGGGCGGGCCGGCCTCGATGGTGAGCGACACGTCGCGCAGGATTCGCACGCCGCCGACGGCAAAGGCCACGGCATCCAGGACGATCGGCAGCGTGCTCGCCTGGTCGCGCATGGGTTATCCGGCATGTCGCTCGGACCAGCCGCGCATGGCCCAGGCCAGAGCGTTGACCATCAGGATCACCACGATCAGCACCAAGCCGAGGCCGATGGCCAGCGGCAGGTCGCCCTTGGAGGTTTCGAGCGCGATGGTGGTGGTCATGACGCGCGTAAAGCCGTCGATGTTGCCGCCAACGATCATCACGGCGCCCACCTCGGCTGCGGCCCGCCCGAAGCCCGCAAGGGCGATGGTCACCAGGGAGAAGCGCGCGTCCCAGAGCAGGGTGGCAACCCGCGCCGTGGGCCCGACGGCCATGGCTGTGAGCTCGTCCCGGTATTCGGCCCACAGGTCCTCGACCAGCTGACGGGCGAGGGCGGCGACGATGGGCGTGATCAGCACCGCCTGGGCGACGATCATGGCGCGGGGCGTGAACAGCAGCCCGAAGGTACCCAGCGGTCCCGAGCGCGACAGCAGCAGGTAGACCAGCAGGCCGACGACGACGGGCGGCAGGCCCATTGAGCCGTTGAGGACCACGACCAGTGCGTTGCGCCCCCGAAAGCGGGTGAGCGCCACCAGCGCGCCCAGGGGCAGCCCGGCCAGACAGGCGGTCGCGGTCGCCGACAGGGTGACGTACAGCGACAGGGCCACGATGCCGAAGAGCGTCGGATCGCCCGACAGAACCAGTTCCAGAGCGCTCATACCGCCCCGACCGATGGTATTGACTGCCGAGAATTCATCGTGTTGTCCTAAATAAAGTCAATGGTTAGAATTCGCGCAAAGACATGCAGCCTGGCGCAGGCTTGGTCCTACTGACGACGGCGGAAGCCGCCGAGTACCTCCGGCTGAAGGAGCGCAAGCTCTATGAGCTGGTGGCCGAGCGCCAGATCCCGTGCACCAAGGTGACGGGGAAATGGCTGTTCTCGCGCGCCGACCTCGACCGCTGGCTGCAGGCCGGCATGGTGCGCCCGCCGGGCGCCCACCCGGACGTGCCGCCTCCGATCGTGGGCGGCAGCCACGACCCGCTGCTGCAGTGGGCCCTGAGCGAGAGCCACGCGGGGCTGGCCCACCTTCCCGAGGGCAGCGAGGCCGGCTACCGGCGCTTCCTGAAGGGCGAGGTGGCCGCGGCGGCCATCCACTTCCACGATCTCGGCGCTCCTGGGGCCGATGCCAATCCCGCACGCGTGCGCGCCGAGCCGGGCCTCCACGACGCCGTGCTGATCGCGTTCGCCGCGCGCGAGCAGGGCCTCGTCGTGGCGGCCGGCAATCCGCTGCAGCTGGCGTCCCTGGGCGACGCGCACGGCCGGCGCCTGCGCGCCGTCCTGCGCCCGCCGGGGGCCGGCGCCCAGATGCTCCTGCTGGCCCTGTTGCGGCGGGACGGCCTGGCCGTGGAGGACCTGCGCACCGCGCACGTGGCCCCGACAGGCCTCGACATCGCCCAGGCGGTCCGTGCCGGCCACGCCGACTTCGGCGTCGCCACGCGGGCGATTGCGACGGCGGCGGGCCTCGATTTCGTGCCGCTGGGTCTGGAGCGCTTCGACCTCCTCATGCGCCAGCGCGACTACTTCCGCGGCCCCATGCAGGCACTCCTCGCCCTCATGCGCGAACCCCGCTTCGCCGCGAGGGCGTACGAACTGGGCGGACTGGACGTGAGCGAGGCAGGGCGCGTTCGCTGGGCGCCGTAGCCGCCCGCGCCGTGGCCGAGGCCGCGCCGAGACTCCGCCTCACGCGGCGAGGTACGATCGGCGCATTGCCGCAACGGGCAGGAGGACGCCGGGGGGAACGCCGACTTCTGATGTCCTGGAGTCCCTTCAAGTCGGATATTTTGAGACGCTCCGGGTGCAATCCCGCCGCCGGAAAATCGAAGGGACCGATATGACGCCCGATCCAGACCTGATTGCCGATCTCGTCGCCGCCAACCACATCCTGTACGACCACGGTGTCGTCGATGCATTCGGCCATGTCAGCGTCCGCCACGACAAATGGCCGGACCGCTTCCTGCTGGCGCGCAACATGGCGCCTGGAAGCGTGACCGCGGCCGACATCCTGGAATTCCATCTCGACGGCGCGCCCGTCGATCCGCAGGGGCCGCGCCCGTATCTCGAGCGGTTCATTCACAGCGAGATCTACGCTGCGCGGCCCGATGTCATGGCGGTGGTGCACAGCCATTCGCATTCGATCGTGCCGCTGTCCATCTCGGTTCAGCATCGGCTGCGCGCGGTCGTGCACATGGCGGGCTTTATCGGCCCCGAGGCCCCGCTGTTCGAGATCCGCGACGCGGGCGGACCTGCAACGGATCTCTTGATCCGCTCGCCCGAGCTCGGTCGCGCCCTCGCCAGGTCGCTGGCCGCAAACAACATCGTTGTCATGCGCGGGCACGGCTCGACCGTGACGGCACCGTCGCTGCCTCTCGTCGTCTATCGCGCCATCTACGCCGAGCTGAACGCGCGCTGCCAACTGCAGGCGATGCAGCATGGGCCGATAACGGCCCTCACGGCCGCGGAGGCCGCCGCCTGCATAGCATCCGTCGAAGGCCAGGTTCATCGGCCCTGGGAAATCTGGACCCGTGAAGCCGCCGAGCGTCGCCGTATCGGCGACCAGAGGTCGGGCTGAGGCGCCTCGCTTGCGACGCTTCGGTGATGCGCGGCATCACGACAGTCCGGCACGGTGCAAATCGCTATGAACCGGGTCTCGGCTCGCTGCGACTATCGCTGCGTGGCGCTGATGCGCCGACTCGGAGACCAAGCGCGAGCTGCATGCGGGTGCGGTCGGCAGTTGCGCACCGGTGATGCTGCCACATCACAGGAGGGAAGACCTGCCATGCGCGCCGATCCACTGGATGTGCGGGCCATCCGCAAGCACTTTGACTTTCCGCGGCTGGGCCGGGTAGTGACCAACAATGCGGCCAGTACGCAGCCGCCGCGTGAGCTGCTGGCGCTGTACCGGTCGCTGGCTCCCGGCTACGAGAACGTGCATCGCGGTCAGTCCACGGCCTCGCAGCAGATGACCGCCCGATTCGAGGAGTCCTACGACACGATCGCGGCGTTCATCGGCGCGCCGGGCCGCGCCAGCATCGCGCTCACGCGGAACGCGACCGAGGCGATCAACACGGTGATGTACGCGCTGCTGACGGAATTCGGTGACGGCGACAATGTCGTCACCACGTTGCTGGAGCACAACTCCAACTACGTCCCGTGGTATGCGATGTGCACGGAGATCCTGTGCCGGCTCGGCCGGCGGGTCGAATGCCGCCTGGCCCGGTTCGACCCGGTCACCGGGGAGCTGGACCTGGACCACCTGGCGTCGCTGATCGACGCGCGGACCAAGCTGGTGTGCTGCACCGGTGCGTCGAACTTCACCGGCGCCCGCACCCCGCTCAGCACCGTCCGGGAAATGGCCAGAGCGAGCGGGTACCACCAGCCGGATGGCGAGCACGGCTCCTACCTGCTGGTGGACGCCGCCCAACTCGCGCCGGGCTCCTATCTCGACGTGCAGGAACTTGACGTCGATTTCCTGGCGTTCTCTTTCCACAAGATGCTCGCGCCATTCGGGATGGGCGTGCTCTACGGGCGTGAACGGCTGCTCCGGTCGCTGCGGCCGTTCCTGTACGGCGGTGACATGATCGCCGAGGGACGCGTCACGCCCGAGCTCGTCGAGTACAACGCGCTGCCCTGGAAGTACGCGGCCGGCACCCCCAACATCCTCGGCACGATCGTCTCCGCGCAGGCGCTGCGGCTGCTGCTCGACCTGGCGCTGACCCCGGCCCGGCCGGCGTGGTTCGGCACGGGCCGGCCCATCGACCGGGCCACCGTCCAGGCCGCCATGACCCGGATCGCCGCCTGGAACCAGCGACTCACCGCCCGGGCGCTGGACAGGCTGGCCGCCATCGACGGGATCACCATCTACGGCCCGCGCGACCCGGCGAAGCGAACCTCACTGGTGTCCTTCAATTTCCCCGGTCGCGATCCCATGACCGTGGCCGAGGCCCTCAACCGGGCGGGCGTCGAATCCCGGGCCGGCTGTCACTGCGCGACGCTCGCTCATCACGCGCTCGGGCTCACGCCGCCTGCCAGCTGCCGGCTGAGCTTCTACTTCTACAACACCCTCGACGAGGTCGACCGGGCTGTCGCCGCCGTCGCCCGCGTCGTCGCCTCGCGCCGGGCGCCCGCCGCCTTCTGGCGCTGGTTCCGGCCGGATCCGCGCGCCGGCCACCCCGCCCTGCGTTCCTGACGGCATGGAGTGGGACACGCCGGCGCAACGCCCGGCGCGCACTTGGGATTTCGGGTGCCGGCTGATAAACTCGTCCGATGCCTCAGCAGCCGCAAAAAGTGCGCGTCCTGATTCCGACGACCGCAGGGCTCGCGGAGGTTCTGCTCCTGACGGAGGAGGACCCGGCGATCGGCCGGTCGGTTGCCTGCATCGGCGGCGGGACGCGGACGGCCGACATCGATGCGGACTACAATGCCTTCGTCGCCCGCGCGACCGGTGTCGTCGAGCGGCTGTTCGGCCACCCCTGCTACCGCCTCGATGTCTCCGACCGGATCGACGCCGGCTCCAGTTGGCAGCTCGGCGTGCTGACCGCACACGCCCTAAGGGCCGCGGGGCGGTTGGCCCGGGAGGGGGAGGTGGCGCAGTGCGTGCTGTGTGCGACGGGCAGCGTACGCTCCGTCGACCTCACTGTGGGTTGCGTAGACCACGTCGCAGAGAAGCTCGCCGGCGCCATGGAGCGCCTGGAGCTGGAGGCGCGCAGCGGGCGTTCGGTGCTGATTGCCCTGCCCGAGGCGAACGCCTCCCACGTCACGTCCGAGCTGCACGCCAAGCTTGCCTCGCTCGGGCTCGATGAAATCGAGGTCAAAACCATCGAGCCTCTCTGGGATCGGCTTGAGCTTTCCAGCCCTGTATTGCGAGAGCAGATTGAGGGGCGCCGCCAATTGCGGCTTCGCACGGCGGTCGCCGCGTTCATGGGCGGCTTGGCGTTCGTTGCAGCGGCCGCCGCCTGGACCGCCTCGCGCCAATCCCTCGAAGCGGAACGGCGCCTCGCCATCGCCCTGGAAGCTTCGTCGGGCATCACGCGCATGGCAATGGACTTCAGGGAAAGGTTCGGCGTGACCGCACCGCAGCTCTCCGAGCGACTGCACGAGGCCGACCTGACGCTCCAGCGCCTGTCCTCCGCACAAGCGCCCGGGATGAGTCTCGCCGAGTTCACGCGCACGTTGAAGCGCCTGTCCGAAAATGTCGGCGCCACCCCTGAATTCCAGCACCGAAAAGCCCAGACGCTGCTGGCCTTGAGCGAGAACTACGCGACTCTCGGCAGGAGCGGCGAGCAGCTCAGCCACGCCAGCGCGTCGCGCGCGCTCCTGGCCGGGCTCGTCGCACGCGACGGCACCGAACCGGGATGGCAGCGGGACCTGGGTCGCGCCTACATAGCCGAGGGAGATGCGCTGCGCTCCCAGGGCAAAGGCGAGGCGGCCTTCGGGGCCTACAGCGAAGCGCTGAGATTGCGGACCAGACTCGCCGCGGCGGCGCCCCAGGGGGCTGGGCGCCAGGAGGACCTTGCATCGTCAATGGGTCGCGTCGGCGATCTCCTGGCGGAGCGCGGCGACTACGACGGCGCGCTCAAGCAGTTCGACGAGGCCTTGCAGCTATTGGAGCGCCTCGCCGCCAGAGAGCCGGGCCAGCCGAGATGGCGTCGCGACATTGCCGCGTCTCATGGAAAGATAGCCGAGGCGCTCCTGAGTCGGGGCGACGCGAGCGATGCGCTGCAGAGCTTTCGCAAGAGCGACAGCATCATGGCCGAGCTTGTGGCAGCCGATCCGAACAATACGCGTTGGCTGAGAGAGCTCAGCATCTGGAAGGAACGGATCGGCGACATCCTCCTCGATCGCGCGGATCTCAAAAAAGCGCTGACCAACTATCAATCCTCGTTGCAGCTGCGCCAGCGGCTGACCGAGAGCGATCCGAACCATATCCAGTGGCAGCTCGACCTGGCCTACGCCCACAGCAAGCTGGCTGACGTGGAGAGCGCCGACGACCCCCGGCATGCCCTTGCGACGCGGCGCGAAGCGCACGCGCTTGTCTTGCGCGTTGCCTCGGGCGCCGATACCAGCACCGAGGTCCGACGCGCTCTCTTAGGGTCGCACCTCAATCTCGGTGTCGCCCTGGAGCATCTGGGCATGACCGAGGAAGCGGCGCCGCATTTTCAGACGGCCTTGGAGCAGGCCCAATACCTTGTCGACTCCGATCCGGCCAATGCGCAATGGCGCGACGATCTCGCCATCGCTCTCGAGCGGCTCGGCAGCAATATGGGCGCCCGCGGAGAGACCGGCGCTGCGCGGGAGAACTTCGAGCGAGCCCGGCGAATTCGCACCGAGCTCGTTGGCCTCTATCCCGGCAGGAGAGACTGGCGGCGCAACAAGGCGGTCGTGGAGAGAGAGATGAGCCTGGCTCTGGAGCTGGAAGGCGATCTCGATCAGGCGCTGCAGCTCTCCAGCGGTGCGTTGGCCAGCATCGAGGAGCTGGCGGCGAAGGATTTGGCGAGCCGCGGCCTTCAGAAGGACCTCTCCTTGTCCCACCAGAGGCTGGCCGCGCTGCTCCTCAGGGAAGGACGCGGCGCTGACGCTATTGGGCACCTGGAGAAGGCGCTGGCCATTCTCGAGGTCGATCCCGAGGCGGCTGGTCGGGAATGGCAATGGGATCTCGTCGCCACCCGCGTGCGCCTGGCCGACGCCCTTCTTGCCGGCGACCGGATGCGGGGCGCAGAGCAGCACCTGCAGCGAGGCAAGGAGCTTGCAGAGCGCCTGCATCGCTCCGATCCGGCCTACACCCCGGGCGTTCGCACTCTCTACACGATCTACGCCCGGATGAGCTATATCGACCAAGCGCACGGGAGGACGAAGAGCTCGCTCGACGCCCTGCGGCGATGCCGAGATCTGGCGGAGGCCCTTGTCGAGGGCAATCAGCAAAACCACGACTTGAAACACGACCTCGCTCTTGCCCATCGCAGCATTGGCGACGCCCTGGCGACGTTGCCTGGCAAGAGAAGGGAGGCGCTGGCGGCCTACCGGCAGGCGATGCGTCTGCTCGAGCCGCTAAGTCGCTCGTTCTCCTCGAACCTCAGCCTCCAGCGGACGCTCGTCGATACCCACCGGCGGATCGCGACGCTGCTCGCGCAAGAGGGGGACAGAGAGGCGGAGCTGAAGGAGCTTCGGACTGCCCGTGCCACCCTTCAGCGCCTCGCTGCCGCAAACCCCGACGACCCGGCGCTGACATCCGAACTGGCCTGGTTTGAGAAGACCTATCGGCTGCGCGCCGCCGCCTCAAAATGACGCGGTCCGCCCGGTTCCATTCTCACTTCGCCTTCACACTGCCGCCTAACGGCACGCTGGTCCGCCCGGTCGGCGTTGGCCTCAGGCTTCCCCCCGTCGCGCCACCTTTGAAGGTGCTGCCGCCCGACCCGAAGCTCGAGCCGCCAATCTGCAGCTGCGTCGGGGGGTTGGTGGCCCTCTGCTGAAGGCATCGATCACGCGGCAACGCGCTGTTGCCGCCGCTCACCGCGCAGAGTTTGAGCTTTCCCTTGTCTTTGTCCTTGCTCTCGGCTCGGGCATCGAACGATGGCAGTGCCAGGGCGGCGACAGCAGCGATGATCAGCAGAAGGCGCAACATGGGCAGCTCCTCCAACCCCGGACGATAAGGGTCCGCTCAACTGCAGCTGAATGACAAGAGAAGCCACAATAGGTCCATTGTCTCGGCACTGCAATTCCTCAGCGAGAAGGTTCCCAACCGCCGCGCTATCGCGCCCTCGGGGCCAGCCTGAGCATCTTGCAGGCGACGCGCAGAGCCGCGGCCGTTCTCATACGCCGGATCCGAAGGGACATGGCAGTTGCAGATCCGTCTCTTAGAAGAGCCAGCCAATAGGCGCCCGCAAGGGCGGCCCCGCCGACGGTGTTGCCGAGCGTGACCGCCACGACGTTGCCGACGAATTGCGGACCGGTTATGTGCGCCCCACTGAGGACGCCGACGGGGATGAGATAGAGGTTGGCAATGCAGTGCTCGAACCCAAGCGCCACGAAAGCGGTGATTGGGAAGACGATGGCGAGCACTTTGCCCTCGATGCTGCGGGCGGCGAGGCTCAGCCAGACCGCCAGACACACCAGCATGTTGCAGAGCAGGCCCCGCAGGAACGCCGACCCAAAGCCCAATTGCGCCTTCGCTTCGGCGATCTTCACCGCGGTCGCCTTCATGCCTCCACCGTCCAGAACGCCCGAATGATGGATCATGCCCGCCAACAGGAGTGCACCAGCCGCATTCGCGGCATAGCTGACGCTCCAGTTGCGCCAGAGGGCGCGCGCGGAGACCTCCCCGCTGGCAAGCGCTGCAAACATCAGGTTGTTGCCCGTGAAGAGCTCGCCGCCGGCGATCACGAGCAGGACGAGACCAAGGCTGAATGCGCCGCCCGCTGCCAGCTTCGCAGGCCCGAATCCAAGCTGGCTGTCGGTGAGTGCCAGCGTCGCGAACGCGCCGCCAAACCCGATGTAGATGCCGCCGAGCAGGCCGAGGATCAGCAAGCTCCTGAGCGGCAGGGCCGCCCGCTTGACGCTGACCGCCTCGAGACGCGCAGCAATGTCGCCATGTTCAAAGATATCAACAGGCTGCTGCATGGTTACCTCTCACAAGCTGCCCGCGCTCACGGTCCAGAACGGGAACGTTCGTCGCGGAATCGCGGGCCGGCTGCATTACTCGGAGAGCACGCAGACTCTGACGCCTTTTTTGCCGCATGGCTGTTCTCAGCGTCTGAGATGGTGGGTTCCGGCTTCGTCCAATCGCGGTGTTCGGCCGGGCGCGGATGGGGCAGCCCTCTCCCCGCGCGGAGAGGGCGCGGAGAGAGGGGGCCCCCGGTCGCGCATTCCCGGCGGGACGGGAACGCGCGAAGAGGCTGGCGGAGGCGCCGACCGGGCTGGAATACCACTGGCAATGGCGGCGCCTCGGGGTCGCGACGGTGCCGGCCGGCCTGACCGGCGTCGCCTTCGGCGCACCGGGGCAGGCCGCAAATCGTCACTTCTCCTTTGAAGACAACAGGGGCCTTGAAGGGCTTTTGCCGGCGCGTGCCCGCAACGGGCCTGGCGCCACCACGCCGTACGGGGAATGGTGTCAGGTCCGGGATGGCGAGGTCCGGTACATGCTCCGGAACGCGGCGTCGAACCTAAGCCGATCCGCGCTCATCGCTTCAGGCCCGACGGCGGATGGCAGCGCCGTGAGGAGCCGATCGAGCTCGCCGAGAATCTCGACGACGGTGTGCGCCGACGCGCGCAAGGCCGCAAGCACGGCCGGATTCGCCCGGTCCTCGCGTCTGAAGCCCGTGCGGTTGACCCGGGCCGTCGCCGCGCGCGCCTCCGCAACGAGGTCCGATACGGCACCGTCACAAACGTGCTCCCTGCTGCGCACCACTGACATCAGCGCCGACGCGATCGACTGTCGTTGACTGGCGTCGAGGTCGGATTGCTGCGGCGGCTCCCCATTTATTTCCATATCCGGACCGAGACGGGGGGAGGGTGCGTCGACGCCCGCCAGCTCGAGCAGCCATCGCACCGCATCGTGGCCGGCCAGATGGCCGACGAGCACAAGCGCCTCCGGCACGCCCTGTTCGAGCAGCGCCCCGAGCGCCGCGAGGGCCTCAAGACGCAGTTGATCGCGGACGGCGGCGTAGGACCCGGCGCAGCCTCCGTAGGCTTGAGCGGCGACAGGCGCCATCGCTTCCGCAACGGCGGCGGCCGGGGGTGTGCGCCGGCGCAAGCGCGCGACGATGCCCGCCTGCGCCACGCCGAACACATCGGCGCGCAGGAGCGTTCGCACAAAGCGCAGGTCGAAGCGCTCGCCGCCGGCGAGGCCGCGGTCGTCGCCTGCGTCCTCCTGCCCCTCCACATCGGGCTCTTCGCCTTCGCCGTCAGGATGCGGACCGCCCAGATAGTTGAGCAGCTTCAACCACTCGCGCTTGGTGAGCCATTTCACTGCACTCGCTGGACGCGCTGCCATTGGACGCAATGGCGACTGCCAGGTATCGGCGGCGCCAGCCGCTTGGCCGAGCGCAGCCTCGGCGGTTCCATGATCGAGACGATCATCGAGAGACAGCGGCGCTCCGAGCGCGCCGTACGCAGCGGCGTCGCGCAAGGCGCGTCGATAGCGCAGCATCGCGCGCGCGGCGGATGTGAAGAGACGAAACCCCTCCGCTTCGCTGGCGTCCGGCGCGGCCGCCACCGATGTCCAGAAGGCCACGATCGCCTCATCGTCGACGGCCTCGGGTGCGAGCGGTCCGCGCCCGGCCAGGAATGCGCGCATCGTCTGCGCTTGCCTGATATGATGCGGGCTGTCCAGGCGGTCTGCGAGCCAGGCGTTGAACTTGGCATGAAGCGCGCGGGCAACCTCATCGGCATGCACCTGCGGCGCGGCACGGACGAGGATCGGCTCCAGGACATCCTCAACGGCGGCATAGCCGAGCGCGTTGTGCAGGACGTCCAGCAACGCCGCGACGCGAGGCATTTGCGCAAAGTCGATGGCGAATCCGGCCGTACCGTCTGCGCCAGCGACGCACATCGCAGGCTCGTGCAGGGTGACGCCGGACGACGAGACAGTGAACAGGGCTCGCGCCAGCCGCCCCGACGCACACGCCCCCTGCAGGGTCGCCCTGAAGTGCGCCGCGCGCAGCGACGGAATGCGCGCGTCGTAGAGGAAACGGAGGTAGTTGCCGTTTCCGGCAACAGCCGCGAAGCGGGCGAACCGCACGACGCGGCGCATTCCGCCGCCAAGCTCGCGACTGCGATCGGTGATCCAGCGGCGCACGACGATCGCGTCTCTTTCCGGACACCAGCGCGACTGGGACCCGGCCAAATCCTCGCGCTCAAAGGTAACCGCCATGGCATCGGCAACGTCCTGTGCGCGTGATAACAAAGGGGCTACCATGCCTTCAGTCCCTTCGCGCGCGTGCCGACACCGCGGCGGGAACATTTACCCGCCGATCTCGGCGATGTATTCGTCGGCGGGCTTGGCGCGTCCGGATGCCCGCGCCAGACCGATGTGATGGCGTGCGCGAAGATTCTGCTCAACACCGATGTGAATATCGGATGAACCCCCGGCAGGGCACGTTTTTGCGGCGCGGAGCATGGACATCCGGCGGAGGCGAGTGGACACGGACAGGTGGCCGCCATGACAGGGGCAGACGACAGCGGCGATGCCGTACAGGCCGCAGACAGGCTGTACGCGGCCCGCTCGGCGATGGCCGATGCTGCACCGCAACGGGAGAGCATCGGTGTGGCGGAGCTTGTGCGCTTTCTCACCGTCGCGAGCGTCGAGCTGCCATCGGAAGCCCAGCGCGCCCTCTTTGCCAACCCGCGGCTGCGAGCCGACTTTCAGAGATTGAAACGGCGCCTCCGGCTGTTCGAACTGCCGGTCGTGGCCGCCGCCAGCACAGGCAACATCACCGCGCGCACGTTCGAGGGCGGCTCGGCGCGCGTGCACCCCTCCCGCCTGGAGGGTCAAGTGTATGTGGTGTTCGAGTTCCGCTCGACCGCCGGCGCGCCGCAGGCCCTGCTGTTCGAGGATGCGGCTAACTACGTCGTGAAGCGCCCCCTGCCCGCACCGGACGCGTTGGGGCAGGTCGTCCTGGTGCTCGACCGCAGCAACGCGAATGACGAGCTGTTCCTCCAGCTGTTCGCCGACCCGACAACAACGGGAACGTTCTTGCCCTAGAAGGTCGCACCGCCGAGCCGATGTCGGGGCGGCTTCGCCTAGCGATTCCCATAGTGTGGCGCCGGAGCCAGCCTATCGTGAATTTGCGGGGCCGGTGCGGCCGCAAAGTTGCAACCGCTCCGCGTGCAGTGCGATAAGGGCGCGTGCCAAGTAGCGTTTTGCGCGTGGGCTGCAGGATGTTGGAGCGTATCGCCGCCGCGGTCGTCGCCCTTGTCGCGTGCGGGCTTTCTGTGTCGGGTGCTGCCGGCCAGAGTGCACCCCCTTCGGCTGGCGATGCCGTCGTAACGTCCGTGGTCGAGCCGGACTTCAGGTTTGCCACCTGGGAGGGCACGCGCGGCACCAACATCTTCAAGCCGGAGCGCGGCGAAGGCTCCCAGTTCTATGCTTCTCTGACAGGCGCGATGACCGCGAACCTGGCGAATGCAGCCCTGTGGGAGCTGGCCGCCAGGACGGGCTACGTCTGGTCGCATCACGGCACGCAAGGGCAGGAGGCCACCTACGTCGGGCCGACCGACACGGTGCTGACGGGCAAGGTGACGATCGGGGGCTTCACCTATGTCAGCCCGTTTGTGGGCGTGAACGCGAATGTGCCGACCGGCGAAAGCTTCCTTCCCGGCCAGCAGCGGTTTGTCCGCATGGACCCGGACCTGGTCGAACTCGGGGCTTACGGCGAGGGGTTCAATATCAATCCGGTGGTCGGCTTCACGTTTGCGCCGACGGCCTCATTCATGGTCAGCCCCTCCATCGGCTACGCCTGGCGGGGCAACTTCGACCGGGAGGGCGGCTTCATCATCGTGAACGACAACGGCAAGATCAGCGGGGACGATCTGACCGGGACGAGGGTCGAGGCCGACCCTGGCAACGTGCTGCAGGCGTCTTTGACGTCGGCAGCCAAGATCGGGGCCGCGACGGTGCAGGGCTCGTTCACGTACGTCTCGGAGAGCGAGGTCAGTCTGAACGGCATTCCCGTGGGGCAGGCGGGTGCCGGGTATGTGGCCAGCATGCGGGCGCTCTATCCGTTGGCTGCGAACGTCACCCTGGACGTAAGCGGCGGCTGGAGCTTCAAGGAGAGGAACCGGGTTCCAAAGACGCCTCCGAGCACAACGCTCCCGTTCGGAGCCGGCGATCTCATCGAGGAGGCGAAGAACTCCAACAGCCAGGTGCTGATCGGCGCCATTCAGCCGACGTTCGCTCTGATGGAGAACGTTGCGCTCGGGGCGAACTACAGCTTCCTGTGGCGCGACCGGAACTCCTACGACATCGTCGAAGATCGGTTCATCCCGGGCCGGATCAAGCACTCCGTCGGCCTGGTGCTCGACTACGCGTTGAGCAAGACCGCCGTTGTTACTCTGTCCGGGTCGAGATTCTGGGTCCATGACGGGGCCGGGCCGGTGGGTACGGAAACAACGACGACCGTCGAGATCCTCCCCGAGCGCGACTACACCGGGTGGACCGGTGTCCTCGCGGCCAAGGTCCAATTCTAGTCAGGAGGCGATGGGCAATGCGCCACTCATGCCCTTCTCTACATCGAGCGATCTTGGTGCTGGCAGGCATGACAGCTCTCGTCCCGGCGGCATGGTCGCAAGAGCGGCAGTGCGCGTCGTTGAAAGCCGCTGACGGCAGCTGCGCCGATCCCAAGCTGGTCGAGATGGCAAACAGGCGGGCTGCGATCGTCTCGTCCCAGTTCACCTCCTACCTCGGCACTCCCTTGGGATCGGTCGGGATGCCATTCATACCGCAGGAGCGCCTGTTCCGGGACGACCCGGTGCTGTTCGGACTGCCAACCAACAAGACCATCACCATCGACGACGTGAACGGCAAGACAACCACGAGGTCCAAGTAGCCCTCGCCGGACGCGGCGCTTGCGCGGGAGCGGCCGTCCGCGCGAGGCGGCATCGGCATCGAAGCGGCCGCAAGCCTGCCCGCATACTGCGGCGCGCCGCTCAGGGCTCGATCAGCCCACGCCTGAGCGCGATGATGAGCGCCTGCTCGCGCGTCGCCGCGCCGAGCTTGCGGCGCGCGCCCCTCACGTGCAGCGCCACGGTCGCAACGGCGATGCCCATCTCCGAGGCGATTGCCGCGTAGGTGCATCCACGGCCCAGCCACTCGAGGCATTCGACCTCCCGCGGCGTGAGCGGGCGTTGGCTCCGTCCTGTCATGCTGGAGGCCCACACCGGGGCAAGACGATTTTCGCGCGGATCGCCATTCTCGCGGTCGCTGCACGCTGCCAGGTTGGCTGATCGCGGCGGTTCCCTTTCCGCGCGACCGGCATCCCGCGATCGGAGAGCGTGGCGGCATTTGGCGGACGCATCGTCCGCCTAGGTCCGATCTGCCCGTCTGCAAAAAATCGGTCTGTCCCGGTGTGGGTCTCTGGCATGGCGGAACCGGGCGCAAAACGTGCGGACGCTGCTGAGGCCGAATGCCTCGGGTGCGTGGGCCGTGCTCTGCCGCAAAAAAGGAGGCGCCATCATGCGCAGATTTGTCATCATCGCCCTCGGGCTCGGCTTCACGATCAGCGCCGGTGCCACAGTCCTCTGGACGAAATCCAAGGCCGACCGGAACGGAGCATCCCTCGCAACCGCGAGGATGCCGTCGATTGCCGAGTTCCACGCCAAGGCCCGCGCACAAAACCTACCGGATCTGACGGTCAACGAGCCCTACTGACGAACGGTATGGAGCCCTACTTCAGCGCGCGGCTGCCGACGCTCTCGTTGGGCTGCGCCCTGACCGGGGGCGGCACCCAGGCGCCCTTGAGCACCTCCTGCGCCGGCCAATAGAGGCGCAGGTTCAGGGTGAACGGGCCGCTGGCGGGCGCGGGGAGCCAGTTCGATTCCCTGTCCGGCCCGGGCGACTCGCGTTGCACGTAGAGGTCGAGCGAGCCGTCCTCGTTGAATTGCAGCTTGTCGCCGTCGCCGATGGCGTAGCGGTTGAGGGGGTTGGGCGCCAGGCGCTCCTTGTCGTCGTAGAGGGCCAGCGACCAGAAGGCCCGCACCGCAGGGACCTGGTCCTTGCCGAAGTGGACCACGTAGCTCTGCTCGCTGCTGAACGGCTGCCCTTCCGCGTCGGCAATGGCGGTGGGATACACCGCGTCCTCGGGCACGTTGAAGCCCAGCCCGGCGTAGGCCACCCCCGCGCGCTGCAGATAGTCGGGGCCGTAGGTGCCGATCGCGGTGAGGTTGGTGCGCCAGCCGTTGGCAGGGGTGCCGGACCTGGCGAACGCCGCCTCGATCTGCTTGAGCGCTTCCACCGGAGCGGCCTGCAGCGCCTGCCGCGCCTCGGGCGGGGCGGCCCCGAGCGAGAACGGCTTGCCGGGCTCCAGGCCGATGCGCTTCAACCGCTCCAGCATCGCCACGTCGGCCGGATGCGGCGGGTTCTCCTTCGTCAGCTCGGCGAACAGCGCGAAGAACGCCGCCGCATCCATCTTCTCCACCTGGGACGCAGGGGCGCTCATGTCCTGCTGCGGATCGACCCTGCCCTTGGGCGGCTTGTAGGGTTTGCCGTAGCGGCTGAGCGGCACGGCCTTGATGCCGTCCTGGAACTTGTGCGCCGCGGCGAGATCGGCCTTGCTGCCGCCGGCCTGGATGCGGCCGGTCAGCCACGCGACTGCGGTAGGGCTTCGGATGGCGCCGACGCCGTTCGGCAGTCGGCCCTGCCAGCGCGGCCCGACCACGGCAAAGGTCTGGGCCGCGGTTCCGCTCGCGCGCTTGCCGCGTGTGGCGAACACGTCCGTCCACATGTCGAGCAGCGGCAGGAAATAGTAGCGCCCGCCGGACTCGGGGACGCTGATCACCATCGGCTCTTTCGACACGTCGAAGAACATCGCCGAGCTCAGGGTGTCGGCGCTGGGGCGCGGCAGGTCGGCGAAGGACGCGTCGGGGGAGCTGCGGGCGTGCGCCATCTGGTTCATGGGGCTGCGCAGGCCCTGGGGACGCTGCACGTTGGTCATGACCCGGCGCGTGATCTCGGTGAGCACCATGGGATACGCGTAGATGTAGGCCTCGCGCGCAATCTCGCGCGCCTGCTGCGCCGACAGGGCGGGCGCCTGGGCGGTGGCCGCGTTCGTCTGCGCCCGGCTCGCCGTCGTCGGCAGCATGGCGAGAACGCCCAGCGCGGCGGGCGCGACGGCGCCCGCGATCGAGCGCTTTCCCATGAAGTCCCTCCAGGTGGCGACGTGCCCGCAGTCGCCTCGCGGCGACCGATGCAGTGTTGCGCAAGGGAGATGGGCCGTATGTCGGGAGAAACCCCGAAGGCCGCGCCTGCGTTCCCGGAGCGGGCAGCGCCGCCGGGATCTACCCGTCATCCCGGCCGAAGCGACGCGAGCAGCAGGCGAGCAGCGCCCAAGGAACCCGTGGGCCGGGATCGCGGGAGTTCGAGTCGTCCGACGAGGTCCCGGATAGTTGGCCGTGGGCGGAGCGCACCCGCAGCGCATGTAACGGCTTCACCCGCCACGAGTCGCTCGCGGATTCCCCTCCCCCTTGCGGGACGGGGTTAGGGGTGGGGGGAACCCCAAGGGGGTCAGACCCCTCGCATCCACCGTAGAGACATTTCCGCAGCGTTGGTGGCGAGGGGTCTGACCCCCGCCGCTGCAATCCCCCCACCCTGTCGCTCCCCACAAGGGGGAGGGGACGTTGCGGCGAGCGCCTTTCATTGATTCCGGCCGCCAGTTTCTTGGTGGGGCTCGGCTTCCGGGATGCCAGGTGAGCTAGAAGCAGAACGCCCGCTGGGAGAGGGCGGCGAGGTCGGCGAGCAGGGCCTCGCCGCGCACGGCGATGAGGTAGAGGGCGCCGGCGAGGAGGAGGGCGATGGCGGCGGCCAGCGCGCGCCGGAGGCCGGCCGGCATCGCCTGCCGGCCGGATCCTGCGCCGCTCGCCTGGCCGCTTGATTGCATGTCACGCGCCATTGCGCCTCATTCCGCGGGCACCGCCGCCAGCCGCGCAACCGGGCGGTCCTTGATGGGCAGATGCACGGCCGCCGCCATCAGCCCCACGGCGATGGAGATCCACCACATCATATCGTAGGAGTGGGTGGCATCGTAAAGCACGCCGGCCAGCCACAGGCCGGAGAACGATCCGATCTGGTGCGACAGGAACACCACGCCGAACAGCATCGACATCCAGCGCGTGCCGAAGAAGGTGGCGACCAGACCCGAGGTGAGGGGCACCGTCGACAGCCAGAACAGGCCGAGGATGGCGCTGAGCACGATCACCACGGTGCCCGTGATGGGCAGGAACAGCAGCCCGAGGAACACGAAGCAGCGCCCGAAGTAGATGAGGCTCAGCCCCAGGCGCTTGTCGATGAAGCGCGGGGACTTGCCGGCGACATAGGTGCCGACGAGGTTCGCCAGGCCGACGATGGTCAGCGCCCAGACGCCGACGCTGGCGTCGAGCCCGTTGTCGGCGACGAAGCGCGGCAGGTGCACGGCATAGAACGCCACGTGGAAGCCGCACACGAAGAACCCCGTGTTGAGAAGCAGATAGCTCGGGTGCGTGAAGGCCTCCTTGAAGGCGCCCGCCAGGGTCTGGTTGTCGGCAAGGCCCCCGGCGGTGGGCTTGCCGCTCAGCGGCCAGGCCAGAGGCAGGACGGTGGCGATGGTGGCGGCCAGCACCAGCAGGCTCCCCTGCCAGCCGAGCAGGTCCATGAGCAGGTGGGTGTAGGGGAAGGCGACGAAGCCGCCGATGCCGCCTGCCATGCCGAGGGCGGCGATGGCGGCGGTGCGCTTGTCGGGAGGCGCGGCGCGGCCGGCCGCGCCGACCAGCGCGGTGATGCCCGTGCCGCTCACGCCGATGCCCAGCAGGACGCCGCTGACCATCAGATCGAAGGACGACTGGGCGGCGAACATGACGTAGAAGCCGGCCACCGTCGCCACGATGCCGCCCGCCACCACACGGCCGGCGCCGTAGCGGTCGGCGACCATGCCTGCGGCGACCGCGCCAATGCCCCAGATCAGGTTGGCGACGGCCATGGCGGTGGAGAACGGCTCGACGCCGATGCCCAGCGCTCTGGTGATGGGCGGCAGATACAGGCCCATGACTTGGCGCACGCCCATGGCGACGCCCACGATCAGGCCGGCCGACAGGACGACGACCCAGAGCGGCTGCGGGGGGCGGGCCGCGGCGGCCGGCAGGTGCTTCTGCATGGAATTTTCGCCTTCGTGCTTGGATGTTGCAGACTCGGAAGAAAGATTTAACCGCTCAGCTCAGGCTTTCCCAGGCGCCGTTGTCGCATCAGGAGCGAGAATATTTCAGACCCGCCATGAGTTTCGCTCATGCGTGAAGGCCGAGTTTTTGAAGGGCCGCCGCGCTGTGCGGGCGCCCGCCTGCATGTTTGCCATGGGACCCCCGCGCAGGGGTCGCCCGCCCCGTAACCATGGGTTTCTCCCAAAGAAAAAAGCCGCAGCAGGGAACCGCCAGCCCGCGACGCCGTTTGAAGCGCAAGCGCAGCGATGGAGCAGCTCTATCGGTGGACCCATCGATGAGCGGGGCGGAACAGGCGCTGACAGAGGGGACATCCGGAACACCCGCGCGGGGACACAGGTGAGCAACAGCAACGGCCCCCAAGGTGAAAACTTGGAGGAGCGCGCGCGCAAGCACAATTCGCACCTGCAGCTCCTGATCGAGGGCATCGGCGGCCTTCTCGCGGCGTCGGCCGATCTGCTGGGGCGCCTGCAGCGCATCCTGGGCGGGAGCGGGCCTGCCGACAGCGGCCCGGAGAATCCGGGCGGACCCGACGAGCCAACGCCGACAGACTGTCAGGGGTGAGAGCCTGCCTGCGTCGTCGCGGCACGCGGCATCTCACGAGCCCAGGCCGCGCAGGGCGGCATCGAACTTGGAGAGGTCGGCGCGCCACTGCGCCCGATAGCGCGCGATCTCGGCCAGCCGCGCAATGATCGCCCGACCGCGCTCCAGCACCTCGCGCGCCTCGCCTTCCCGGCCGCACTGCGCCTCCAGGGTGCCGGTCTTGTGGCAGCTGACCGCAAGATCGCGCTGCCATTCCATGCGCGTGGGATCGGCCGCCGCCAGCGCCTCGGCGATCGCGAGGCCGCGGCGGTAGGCCGACAGGGCCTCCTCGGCGTTGCCCTTGGCGGCCAGGACATCGCCGATGCGGTCGAGGCTGAGCGACACGTCCCAACGCCAGTCCTGGCGCTCCGGCTCGCGCCTGGCGACGGTTTCCGACAGCTCCAGGCCGCGCCGATAGCTTGCGAGCGCGCCGTCGAGGTCGCCCTGGAGCTCCAGGGCCTCCCCGATGCGGTCATGGGCCACGGACAGGTCGTGCTGCAGGCCGGCGCTCGCCGGATCGGCGGCGGCCAGCGCCTCGGCGATCTCGAGGCTGCGCCGGAAGCTCTCGAGCGCCATGTCGAGCTGGCCTTCGGCCACCAGCAGCTCGCCGATGCGGTCATGCACCACCGATGCGTCCCGGCGCCGGTGCACGTTGGCAGGGTCCCGCCCGGCGAGTGCCTGCAGCTCCTCTAGGGCCGCCTCGTACGCGGCGAGCGCGTCTCCGCGCGCACCCCTGGCGAGCAGCACGTCGCCCAGCATGGTGCCGGCGCGGTACTTCATCACCGCCTCGCCGCCGTCCTTGCCATTGGCGAGGTCCAGCTGGCGGCGGAATGCCGCTTCGGCGGTCTCGAGCCGGCCGGTGCGCAGGTTGAGAACGCCGAGCAGCAACTGCAGGTCGGCGTCTTCAGGCGCCAGCTCGGCGGCGCGGCCGTAGGCTATCAGGGCGTCATAGGGGTCATCGAGAAGGGCGAGGGCACCGAGCTGGCGCCATTGCGCGGCCTCCGCCCCGTTGAGGGCGCCGTTGCCGGAATGGCCGCCATTGAGGGTTTGGCGCAAGACGTGCCGGGCGGCGCCGCGCCGCCAGCCCGCCTCCGGCAGCACCCCTTGCGCGGCCTTGTCAAGGTCGGCCTCGACCGCCTCGCTGGCGCCCGGGGTTGGCCCCGCCGGCTGATCGGCGAACACCTGCGCCGGCTCCGCCAGGCGACGCCGCAGCCTCTCCTTGAGCTCGCGCACGCCGTCAGGCCTGCGCGCGGCCTTGCCGTGGCCCGCGCGCCAGTGGCGCCACAGCAGACCCGCAGCAAGCGCCAGCAGGGCCGCACCGGCCGCCACGGCGAGCGTGACGGCGGGCTCGCGCCCAAGCCAGGGCATTGCCGACGGCGCCAAGGCCAATACGCCGAGGAGCTGCCTTGCAGCGTCCATGCCTCCCCCGCGACGGCAAGCCGGAAATCGGAAGTCAGAAGTCAGAAGTCAGAATGATCTGACTGGTCTTCCGGCTTCTGGCCTTCTGGCTTCTGATTTCCGATTTCTGACTTCCGGTTTCCGATTTCCGCCCAGTCTCAGCCCGGCAACGGAATGATCTCTTTCTCGTCGCCCGGCACCAAGGCAAAACGGCTCTCGCGCCAATCCTCCTGCGCCTGCCGGATGCGCTCTTTGGAGGACGACACGAAGTTCCACCAGATGTGGCGCGGCCCGTCCATGGGCGCGCCGCCGAGCAGAATCAGGCGCGCCTGCGACACGGCCTCGATGGCAATGCGGTCGCCGGGTCGGAACACCAGGAGCCGGCCGGCGCCGAACCTGTCGCCGGCGATGTCGAGCTCGCCCGCGGCCACGTAGACCGCGCGCTCCTCGTAGTCGGGATCGAGGGGCAGGGTTGTGCCGGCCTCCAGAACCGCATCGACATAGAACGCGGCGTGCGGGAAGACGACGGGCGAGGTCCCGCCGTATGCGCTGCCCATCACCACGCGCACGCTCTTGCCCTCGCCGGCGACCCTGGGCAGCTCCTCGACGCCGTGGTGGGTGAAAGCCGCGGCCTGGTCCTCGTGCGTCTTGGGCAGCGCGGCCCAGGCCTGGATGCCGAACAGGCGCCTCCTGGCGGGGCTCGCCGTCTCGCCGACGGCGTGCGCTAAGCCCTGTCCACCGGTGACGAGGTTGGCCGCGCTCGTCTCGCGCTCGGAGTGGACGATGCCGCGCCCCGCCGACATCAGGTTCACCTCGCCGGGGCGGATCGCCGCCGAGGTGCCGAGGCTGTCGCGGTGCCACACTTCGCCCTCGAACAGGTAGGTGACGGTGGCAAGCCCGATGTGCGGATGCGGGCGCACGTCGACGCCGTGGCCGATGAGGAATTCGGCCGGACCCATCTGGTCGAAGAAGATGAACGGCCCCACCATCTGCTTCTGGGCCGAAGGCAGCGCGCGGCGCGCCTCGAAGGCGCCGATGTCGCGGGCGCGCGGCACGATCACGTGCTCGATGGCGCTGCAGGAGAGGCGGTCGCCGGGGATGGGGTCTTGACCGGGTTGCCAGCTCACGTGCCACGTCCTCTCTGGTAGGCCGCGCTGCCAGCTTAATAGGGCCGGCCGCCCGCGCAAGGCCCGGGTCAGGCCCCGGGTCAGACCCTGCGGGTCAGACCCCATACTTCGACGTCAGATTGCGGCATGGGGTCAGACCCGCCGGGTCTGACGCCATCGTCACGCCAGGGCGTGCCGCAGCTCCGCGAAGAACGGGGAGACGGCGTCGTTGGCGGTGCCCTCGGGCACGGAGCCGCACGTGGTGGCGACTGCGAAGCCGAGCAGGCTGACGGATGGCGTCCGGCCGGGGCCGGCGAGCTGACTCATGACCAATGTCGGACAGCAGAAGAGCGCGCAGCGCAGGATAGCCTCCCAGTCGTCTGGTAGCGCCCCCAGGCCTTTGAGGTGGAGCAGCAGCGGGCGCCAGTAGCGCTCCAGCTTGAGCCGCAGGAACTGCCGGCGCAGCTCCGACAGGGACCAGTCGTGGGTGACGACGATGCGCCCGCCATCAAACTCCGCCGATACGCGATACGCCTCGTTGGCGAGGTCCGGCGTATAGAGCCACAAGGGATGGGCGAAGACGTTGTGGAACGTTGCCTTGACCTCGCCCAGCAGCGCCGGGATCACCTTGCCGGCGAACGCGGGGTCGAACAGCACCAGGGTCAGCCGCCCCGATGCATCGCGCCGCGCCCAGACGTTGGCGTTGTGGGCGTCGCCGTGCGCGACCAACACCGGCAGCCGCGACAGCGCCTGCGGGTGGAGAAGGCGGAAGCTCAGCTCGAACAGGTCGCGCAGCGTGTGGCGGTAGGTTACGCCGTTCACGGTCCAGTGCAGATCCGCGAACGCCTCCCAGGGCATTTCCGTGCCCGTGCCGGCCACGGGCACCTGCCGGCCCTGGTAGAACTGCGCGTAGCGCCCGCCCAGCCGGCCGACCTCGCCTGGCGTGACCAGGCGGCGGTGGAAGAGTTGGTGGATGGCCTCGCCGGCCGATGCGGGCGTCGGCGCGGCGAGGCTCGCCAGTGCGGCCTTGAGCGTAGCATCGTCGAGGTCGGCCTGGGCGGCGACGATCTCATCGGCGGAGAATGGGGTCAGGCCCGCAGGGTCTGACCCCTGCCAGGTCTCCAGCTTGAGGCACACATCGGCGAGCTTGGCATCGTCGCAGTGGGCGTAGAGCAGGAATTGCCGGCCCGGCGCGCTCGACGCCTTCACCGGCAGGTCCACCGGCAGGCCGGCTTCGGCGAGAACGTGCGCCCTGTAGTACTCGCCGACCGTTTCGGTCTCGCCCTCCTCGGTGTGGAACTTGAAGAACAGCTTGCGCCCCTGGTCGTCTGCTGCCGTGCCGTTGACCGAGTTCAGGCTGTAGCGGTCGTCATTTATCGCAACGCCGCTGAAGCGCGTGCCCGTCTCCTCGCTCAGCAGTCGCGCCACGGCCGCCGCGGCCTCCTCGCGCCGCCCTTCCCTGACCAGGGTCCGAATTTCGAACGACGTCGTCATGCGACAAGGGAGCTCGCGGTGGAAATCGAGGTGCGACGCTCGCCCCAAGGGGGAGGGGAATCCGGCCGCAGCTGGGGCGGGCGCGGGCTCATTTCGGCGGGGTGTTGCGCCAGGGGGAGACGGCGAGTGCGTGGCCGTCGAAGCCCTCGTAGGTGGCGAGCGAGTGGGCGGCCTCGGCCAGGGGCGGATAGCCGGCCGCAGAGACGTGCACCAGCGAGGTGCGCTTCAGGTAGTCGTAGACCGACAGCGGCGAGGCGGTGCGCGCCGCCCCGGCGGTGGGCAGCACGGCATTGGGCCCCAGCACGAAGTTGCCGAGGCAGATGGCGGCGTGTTCGCCGAGCAGAATTTCCCCGGCGTTCACCAGCCGCTCCACGTAGGAGAACGGGTCGGCCGAGTGCACCTGCAGGTGCTCGGCCGCGTACTCATTGGTGAAGGCGATGGCCTCGTCCATGTCGCAGCACAGGACGATGCCGCCGCGGGGGCCCGTCAGCACCGTGCGCGAGAAGGCCCGGCGCCCCTCCGACTGGCGCTCCCAGACCTTCGGCACATAGCCGTCGACGAGATCCGCGACCCTGGCATCGGCCGTGACCAGGAAGGCCGAGGAATCGGGACCGTGCTCGGACTCGTTGATGAGATCGAGGGCGGCCTTCCAGGGGTTGGCGGTGCTGTCGGCCAGCACGATGGCCTCCGACGGGCCGGCCGGCGGGCCGGGGTCGATCTGGCGCGCCAGGAGCTGCTTGGCCGCCACCACCCACGGGCTGCCGGGGCCCACGATCTTGTCGCACCTGGGCACTGTGGCAGTGCCGTAGGCCACGGCCGCCACCGCCTGCGCGCCGCCGCACTTGTAGACTTCCGTAACGCCCACCGCCCTGGCGCAGAACAGGGTGGCATCGTCCACGCGACCGTCGGGACCGGGCGGCGTGATCAGAACGATGCGGGGCACCTTGGCCACCGCCGCGGGGATCAGCGTCATCAGGCAGACCGAGGGGAACGAGCCCTTGCCGCGCGGCACGTAGCAGGCGACGCTGGGGATGGGTGCCCAGCGCTCGCCCGCCAGCACGCCGGCCGCCACCGGCGTGAGCATCATGGGCTTGGGCAGCTGGACCTGGTGGTAGTGCAAGATGTTGTCGCGGGCGTAGAGGATGGCCTTGGCGAGCTGCGGCGACACGGCGGCGCAGCCGTGCTCCATCTCCTCCTCTCCGACGCGGATGCCGTCGGGGGGGACGCGCGCGCCGTCGAACCGGGCCGCGAACTCGCTCAAGGCGGCGTCGCCGCGCTCGCGCACCGCATCGATGATCGGCCGCACCTTGTCGAGGTAGGCGCCGAGGTCGGCCTCGGCCCGCAGGAACAGCCGCGAGCGCGCCTCGGCGGTCATGTCGGCGAGCACGAAACGGGACAGGTTGGCGGTCACGATGTCCTTCCCTCGCGCGATTTTGGGCTGACGCGGCAGGGCCGTCTGCTGGTATCAGAGCCATCCCCTTAGGTCCACGGCCTCGATCCCGCAAGAGACGGATCGGGCCGGGACGGGCCGGGGTCAGACCCCTCGCCTCCGGCGTAGCGGCCTTGTCGCCAACGTGGATGCGAGGGATCTGACCCCGACCCCTCTTGCTGGAGCCGTGCCGCGTGACAGAGAAGCCCCGCATCAGCCTCGACGACCGGTTGTTCCTGCCTCCGGACACGCGCGCCATCCTGTGGGACCTGGACGGCACACTGGTCGACTCCTTCCGGTTCGACCTCGCGGTGTGCGCCGGCATCCTGTCGGCCCACGCGGGGCGCACCGTTCATATTCCAGAGGCCCTGATGCGCGAGGGCTTCGCGCTCAGCGGCAGCGATTTCTGGGCCTTCCTGTTCAAGTCGCTCGACGCGCACGCCCCCGCCGGCGCCCTGGAGGCCGCCCACGCCGACTGGCTGGCGCGGCGCCTGGAGCAGGCCTTTCCGGTCCACGAGGGCGTACACGAGGTGCTGGAGGCGGCGCGCGCGGCGGGCCTGCGGCAGGCGGTCGTGTCCAACAACACGCAGGACGAGCTGGTGAAGATCCTCCACAACAGCGGGCTGCTGGACCGCTTCGACGTGGTGGCCGGCAACGACGGCTCAGGCCGCGCCAAGAAGCCCGCGCCGGACAGCTACCTCTATGCGGCCCGCGCGCTCGGCATCGACCCGGCGCGCTGCGCCGCCGTCGAGGATTCCCTCCTCGGCCTGCAGGCCGCCCGCGCCTCCGGGGCGTACGTCATCGCCGTGGCTACCGGCGCAGAGCCGCTCGAGACGCTCCGGTCCTCGGGCCTGGCCGATGCCTGCTACCCGCGCTTCGCGCGCACGGCGCCCGGAAATCGGTGCAATACGGGCTGACGCGCTATTGCACCCTCCACTGCCCCTGCACTTCGTCCAACGGCGATGCCGGGGGTTGCGTCGACGGCCAGCGGACGTTCAAGTAGTCCAGGCTGAGGCATCGCGCGACCGCCACGACGGATGGGCCATGGCTAGACGTCACTTGCGCACGGCGACCGCTTGGCTTCCCCGGCTGTTCTCTGGCGCGCTCTTGTCACGCAAGCCTGCTGCGGAGGCCCCGCATCGGCATGAATTTGCCCGCCAAGCGCAGCGCTGCCGGCGCATGCTCAAGACGAGCATCATCGATTTCTATCTGCCGGGATGCCTGGATCAAGCGAACGGCGGCTACCTGGAATGGCTGTCCGAAGGCAAGTTCGTGCCGACAGGCGAGAAGTTCCTGACCTTGCAGAGCCGTCAACTTTGGTTTTTCAGCGTACTCGCGCAACACGGCATCGAGCAACGAGCCGCGCGTTCGGCGGCCGGCCTCGGCTTCGATTTCCTCGAAAGCAGGATGCGCGATCGGGAGCATGGCGGATATTTCTCCAAGGTCAGCGACGCCGGCCACCCTACCGATCGCCGCAAGCATGTCTATTTGAACTCATTCGCGCTTTACGCCCTGACGGCCTATCACTGTGCCGTCGCTGACGCGGGGGCGCTTGCCGCGGCCACGGATTTGTTTGGCATTCTGGAGGATCGGGCACACGACCGGCAGAACGGCGGCTACGTGGAGTTCTTCGAGCAGAACTGGACTCCGATCGTCGATCCGCGACTGAAATCCTACATCGGAGCCGGCACGCTGAAGACCTACAACACCCATCTCCACGCTCTGGAGGCCCTGACCGACCTCTTTGCAGTCTGGCCCGACCGCATCGTTCGGGAGCGGCTGATGGAACTGTTGCTGATTGTCACGAGCACCCTCCGCCACCCGCGGTTCGCGTGCAACGTGGGCGGGTGGCATCCCGACTGGCGCATGTCAGGCCCAGCGCGCGCGAGTTACGGCCATGACGTGCAGTGCGTGTGGCTTGCACTGCGTGCTGCGCGCGTCCTCGGCCTATCCCCGCGGCTGTTGGCGACTTGGGCCGAGGCGCTGTCTGCTCACTGTCTGCGGTTCGGCTACGACCGCAGGTACGGTGGGTTCTTCTACGATGGGCGCCCTGGACGACCGGCAGATGACACCAGGAAAGAATGGTGGGTCCAGGCTGAGGCGCTGGTGGGGATGCTGGAGATGTATCGCCTGACCGGCAGCGCGGTCTACTACGCTGCGTTCTCTCGCACGCTTGACTTCATTGAAGCGCATCAGGTTGCCCCGGAAGGGGGCTGGTGGGCGACGTGCGCGCCAAATGGCGCCCCAAAGGGGACGCAGCGCAGCTCCATGTGGCAGGGGGCGTATCACAGTGGACGGGCCATGATCAGGTGCGCAGAGGCCCTGGACGACCTGGCGGGGGCACGATGCGATCACCGCCAGGACCGTGCAGGCAACGCCGCAGCAGGGCGTTGAGGGGGCGGATGCCAGCGATTCTCCGGTGCATCCCAAGGACAACGCCAGCGCGCCCTGCACGCGGTCCAACCAGCGTGGTGTGCCCCTTAGGCGACACACGCAAAAGCTGCTGTTGGTTCAACAGCGCCTTGGCTGGACAGAGCGGTAGTCCAGCCGATAACTGTCGTCCTGTAGTGCTATCCAAACTGCTGAACCAGGGGTGGCAAGCTCATGAGCCGGCAAACAGACGCGACCGGGTACGCGGTCGCGAGCGCGGACATTGTGTCGGAGGAGTTCGAAGGCGAGTTCGTCGTCCTGGACCTCGGCTGCGGCAAGTATTACAGCATGGACGCTGCCGCGAGTGCGCTCTGGCGCGCAATCGTGGCCGGCGTGAGCGTGAGGGACCTCGGGGACGCTCTTGAGGGGGCACTCGGTGCCAATGCCCAATCCATCCATGAGTTTGCCGAGAAGCTCGTCGGCTACGGGTGCCTGGCCAGATCCGATGTGCCCGGCACTGCACCGATCGGTCCCGCAACCATCGACTTGCTGAGGGCAAGCGACAGCCCGCCGACCGTCGAGCTGTTCGAGGATCTGGCCGATCTCATTCTGGCGGACCCGATCCACGATGTCGAGGAAACGGCAGGATGGCCAGTACGCAAGCCGATCGCGGCCGAGTAAGCGGAGCGGCGGCCGATTCGGCGGGGAACATCGTCGCGTTTGCCAAACGGCTGCTGAGCTTCGCCGAGCAGGAGCACGGGCGCCTGCCGGGGCGGCGCGCTTTCGCGCTGGCCGGCAGGTCGATCGGCATCGGGTTCTCGACCCCGGAGTACGCCGCGCTTTGCGATCGCGCCTATCTGGCACGTTCAAGCCGGGCCGATGATGAGCCGCAGGTGAAGCTTGCGGTCCTCGACTATGAGTCGCTGCCGCACATGCCGCCGTGGACCGGACCCGCGCCCGGCCTCCATGAGGTGGCGACGGTTTTGGCGGAACAGGGTCTGCGCGGTGCGTACGACGCGAGCTATACGACCTGGGACATCTACGATCCCGCGCGGGCCTTGGGCGCCCAGGCGATGCTATCGACGTCGCCGCGGCCGCCCTGGGAGCCGTCGTTTCCGTTGCGCCTGCTGCTGCACTGGGCCGGCCGAGCCGAGGCACGCGGGATGATCCATGCCGGCAGCCTCGGATACCGGGGGCGCGGCGTGTTTCTGGTCGGGGCGGGCGGTTCGGGCAAGTCCGGCACCACGCTGTCGGGGATCCTGAACGGGCTGAGCAGCGTCGGCGACGATTACGTCGCGGTCAGTGTGACCGGCCGCATTGTCGAGGCGCAGCCTGTGCTGCGTCTCATGAAGCAGGATGTCCGGGGGCTGCGGCGGCTCGGTCTCGAGAGCGGGAAAGGCCCTCTCGACGGGCGGCCCAACTGGCAGGGAAAGATCGAGTTCGATTACGGAGCGCTGGCGCCTGGCGCGCGTGCGGAACGGCTTGCCATGGCCGCAATCGTGATGCCGCACATAGCACGATCCACGTCGTCATCGTTGCGGCCGGCGAGCGCCAGAGAGGCCATGCTGGCCATGGCGCCGAGCAGCCTCTACCAGCTCCACGGCAGCTGGCGCGAGGATTTCGGATTGATTGCGTCCATCGCGCGCGCATTGCCGGCCTTCCATCTGGATCTGAGCGAGGATCCCGCGGAGATCGCCACCGCAATCAGGACCTTCATCGGGAACGGGGCGAAATGAAAATCTCCATCCACATGCCCGCGTACAATGCCGAGGAAACGATCGTCTCGGCGCTCAAGTCCCTGCTGCGCCAGCGCAACGCCGGGCAACTCGAAATCATCGTGGTCGACGACGGCTCGACCGATCGCACCGGCGATGTCGTTCGCGGGATGGCTGCGTCGGCACGGGAGATCAAATTGATCACGATCGACCACGGCGGCATCTCGAAAGCGCGGAACGCGGCGCTGCGCGCGACGGCGCCGGATGCGGACGTCGTGGGCTTTCTGGACGCAGACGACTTGTCGCCTGAAGGGCGGTACGCCCACGACGTCGCCATGCTGCAAGCCGACCCGAGCCTCCAGGTCATCCTGTCGAAGGTCCGCTTCTTCGATCGCGAGGATACGGCGAAGCTCGCACCCAGCGCCGGCTCTCATGCTGTCGACGGACGGATCGTGCATCTTGGGGCAACGCTGCTCCGTCGCGGGCTCGTGGATGGCGTTGCGTTCGACGAGACGCTCATGCAGTCGGAGGACCTGGACTTCATGCTGCGCGTCCTCGAGCCCCGGCCGAAATATGCCCTCTCGGATCAAATTGGCGTGTTCTATCGCAAGAACCACGGCAGCATCACCGAGAACCGTCGGCAGATGCGGCAGGAGCTGATGAAGGCGTTGTTCCGGGCCCGCAAGCGGCAGGCGCGGCCTGGCCCTGTCTTCCTGCCGGACGGGCTCTTCTCGTTGGACCACATGCCGGAGCTGCTGACCTGGGTAAAATGATCGCCTACAGCGCCATAGTCCCGGCCTTCAACACCGAGGCCTACATCGCCGACGCGATCCAATCGATCCGCGCGCAGACGGCGCCGCCGCGCGAGATCATCGTTGTCGACGACGGCTCGACCGACCGAACCGCGGAGGTCGTGAGGAGCCTGGGCGCGGATATCCGGCTGATCCGGCAGGAGAACGGCGGTTGCGGCGAGGCGACGACCACCGCCTTTCAGGCGGTGACAACAGGGTTGATCGCCGGGCTCGATTCCGATGACATCTGGCTTCCGCACAAGATGGAGAGGCAGCTTGGGGCTATCGAGCGGATGCCCGAGGTCGCCGCGTGCTTCGCCCGCATGCGACAGTTCCGACATGACCCCGACGAGGACGGGCCCGTCACCGATGCCTGGATCCGCTCTGCGATGGTGATCCGCACCGACGTCGCCGTTGGCGTCGGGCCGATTGTCGGGCGGGTCGGCGATCTCGTCGACTGGCTGGCGCGCGTGCGCGAGCAGGGTCATCGCATGCACCTGATCCCCGAGGTCCTGGCGCTGCGCCGCATGCGTCCTGGAAGTCTGACCTACTCCCGCACCCCGGAGCGTGACAGCGCCTACCTGCTCGCCGCCCGCCAGGCGATCTTGCGGCGGCGCACGTCGGCTGCGAAATGAGGGCCCTGGAGCCATGCTGCTCATCCCGCGACGCCTCTCCGCCTCGCGACGCTTTCCCCACCTCTCATGGGCCTGGCCGAACGGGAGCCGGGAACTGCTCGTGATCGCGGCAGCCCATGCCGACCGGCGCCGCGCCGCCGAGGCTTTTGTCGAATGGCTGGCGACGACGGATATCGAGAGCTGCCATTTTCCCGAGCAGCGACTGCTGGTACGAATTGCGGGTCGGTTCCCCGAATCGCGCCTCAAGGTGTCGGAGCGCGCGCGACTGAACGGCATCGTGCGCCTGCTGTGGACCAAGTCCAGACTGACGCTCGACTATGCCACGCCGGTGCTGAAGGCGTTGCGCGCGGGAGGCGTGAAGCCGCTCGTGCTCAAGGGCATGGCGCTGACCGCTCTCGACATGCAGAACCTCAAGGGCCGGGTCGCGCACGACATCGACATCCTGATTCGGGTCTGCGATCTGCCGGTGGCGCTCTCGATCCTGGACGGCGCCGGCTGGCGCTCCGCCCGCGGCGAGTCCGGACTCTTCCTCAAGCAGCGCGGCGCGGGCTTTCGCAGCCTCAACTTCATGAAGCCGCCGTTCGGCGACATCGACCTGCACACGCGGGCGTACCTGACCACGAGCCGTCAGAACGAAGCCGAGATCGGGCTCTGGAGCAGGAGCACGCGGGCCAGCCTGCTCGGCGTCGACGTCCTGGTGCCGAGCCCGACCGATCGGCTCATGAACGCCATCGCCCACGGCGTGATCGACGCGCATCGCCACAGCGACTGGCTGGTCGACTGCGCGCAGCTCGTCGGTGAAGGCGGTATCGACTGGCCGGTGGTCGAGACGCTCGTGGACGCGCTGGGGATACCGGCACAGGCGACGCTGGTGTTGCTCTACTTGAGCGAGGTCCTGGGCTTTCCGGTTCCCGAGGCGACCTTGGCAGCCCTCTGGTCAAAGGCGCGCAGCAGCCCTGGCGACTACTTCAAGGCGCTCTTCCTCGGATACCCGCGCAGCCACCACTCGCTGCTGAGCAGCGCGGGCCGGCAGGTCTTCAAAAAGCGGCACAGCACGCAGGTCAAAGCGGCCAATGCCAATGGCGCCGAGGCGTCCGGGGCACCCGGCATCAGGATGCGCAGGGTGAGCCCACCGAAGGCGTTTTCTGACGCTCCACCCGCCCTGCGACACCGTCTCGCCGTCGAGCCAGGAACGGCCCGGTGCTCGATCGTCCTCGGCTTGGAGGCCGCCGGCCGGGCACGTCGCTACGTGTTCGAGGTCAATACGGGTGACCGGCACTTGGCGCAGCTCAGGTTCAAGGACCTGCTCGGGCGCGGACGGCTCTTCCTCGGCACCGAGATCCCGCTGCCAGGCGATGTGGCACCCGACAATATCTGGATCGAGGCGCGACAGTCCGGGATATTGCCGGGGCTGAACCCGTCCGAGGAGCGGGCGACGTTCGGCCCCCGGCCATTCCGCATTCTGGTGCGTTGAGAGCGGCCGGAAGCCGAATGGCCAACGCGTGTTCGTGCGCGTTCACTCCGGCTCTCCGACCTCGGTCGCAAGGTTGGTGACCTCCGCTGCCGCATCCAGAAGGAGCGCGGACAGCGGGAGATCGGGTCCCGGCCGTGCAGGTTCGTCCGCCATCCCGGCTATGCGGCGGCGATGGCGATATGCGCACCGAACGCGCTATCGGCTCCTGCGCGGCTTTGGTGACCCGGCCGCGGCAGGCGCTGCCTGGAGAGACGGATGGCGAGCTTTGTGGTACGACCGCGGTCTCGCAAATGAAGGAAGGCAGCCTATGCGCGTCGAGATCGAATACTGCGGTCAGTGAAACTATGAGCCGCGCGCCCGTGAGGCGGCGAACCTCATACGCAAGGTCCGGCCGGATGCGCAGGTGACGCTGAAGCGCTCCGGTGGCGGCGTCTTTGACATCCGCGTCGACGGCCGGATAGCCTGCTCAAAGAAGGCGCTTGGGCGGTTCCCCACCGATGCCGAGATCGTCGGCGTCGTAACCTGAAGGCGGGGAGGGCGAAGGAAGGCGCGGCGTTCAACGATTGCTCGAAGCCGGGCAGAAGCCGACGAATATCGAATCGCGTCGGCCGCTTCATCCGCAAGGCGGACCACGTCACCTGCGGAAGGAGCTCTGATACCGCAGGCCAGCTAGTCTACTTGATTCTCATCCCACTTATTTGCGACCTTCTGACTCAGCAGGATTAACCCGCCCTACGGACTGCAGCGCCTCGGCGAAGAAGCGCAGCGCGCGGTTGACGGCGTCCTCGGCAGCGGCTGCGTTGGCCGGGATGCGCCGCCGCTTGGGGCTGGGATCGTCGAAGCCGTGCGTGGCTTCGTCGTAGAGTTCGATGCGGGTGTCGCCGCCGAGCGCACGGCCCCTCTCCACCAGGCGGCTGCAGCGGCGCGGAGAGACCTCCTCGTCGGCCGTGCCGTGGAACACCCGCACCGGCGCATAGGGGCGGTAGCCGGCCTGGAAACGCCCCTTCAGCCCGCAGGCCGGATAGAACGCGAGGGCGGCGCGGAAGCCGGATGTTGGGGTCGGCATGCTGATGCCCGGTGCGTCGATGGCCATGGCCGCGAGCGTGGCGCTGCCGCCGTTCGACCACCCCTGCAGGCCGATCCTGTCCGGCACGACATCGCCGCGGGTGCGCAGGTAGGCGAGCGCCCCGTAGGCATCGAGCGGGCGCACCGTCGTCTCATCGAACTCCGGCGGCCGGTCGCGATAGCTGAAGCGCGGGAAGCCCTGCGGGTGGCCGCGCGGGCCGAAGCCGTCGACCAGGATCCCGACATAACCGCTGGCGGCCCACAGCCGGCCCCACATCAAGTGGCGCCGCGAGAGCGTCGAGGCGTCGTAGACCCCGCCCGCGGCCGATGAATAGGCGCCCGCCCGGCCGTGCATCATCACCACGCCCGGGACACGTGGCGTCCGCATCTTGCGAGGCCTGAACACGTACCCCACCAGCTCGGTCTTGCCGTCGGCGCTGAGGAACGTCACCCGCTCGGGCCCGGCTTGGGCATGAGCCTCACACGGCTGCGCGAGGAGGACCAGCGCAGCGAGAGCGATGCCGTGGACGCGAGCCCCCATGACCTGCTCCCATGACGTGCTCCCGCGCCAAGCGCCGGCCCTGATCACGGCTTCCAGGTGGCCACCGCTGCCGCCGCCGCCATCAGCGCACAGGCGACGGCCAAAGTCCACGCCGGCTCGGCGAAGCCGAGCGCCACCAGGAGTGCCGTGGAGAGGATCAGGGCGGCGTAGGAGAGCACGCCCAGCAGCGGCACGTTGCCCTTCTTCATGCCGACGTCCCAGAACAGAAAGGCGGCGCCCAGCGGGCCCAGCCCGAGGCCCACCAGCGCCGCCCAGGCGACGCCGCCGGCCGGCGCGGTCCACGTCTCGAAGGCGAGGCTGCACAGGGCGGCGAGCACGGCGGTGACGAGGCTCGGCGCGGCGAGGCTCTCGCTGGGTACGGCGGCCAGCAGCCGCGAGGCGACCGAATAGCTGGACCACACGAAGGCACAGCCCAGCGCCAGCAGGTATCCCCACCGGGCGCCGTCCGCGGCGTGACCGGTGCCGAGCTTGTCGTGCACCAGGATGGCGGCGGCGGCGAACCCCAGGAGCGCGCCGGCGATGTGCGCCGGGCGCAGGCGGTGGCCGGGCAGCAGCCCTGAAAAGAGCACGGTGAGCAGCGCCCACAGCGAGGCGATGAGGCTGGCCTCGGCCGGGGGCGCCAGGCTGAGCGCGGCGAAATAGAGCGCGTGATACCCGAACAGGCCGTAGATGCAGAGCGCCAGCGACGCCCGCGTCGGCCTGAGCGACACCGCCCTCCCCCGCAGCACGGCCACCACAACCATGAGCGCGCCGCCGATGGCGAACGCGACGGCCGTGGTCTGGAACGGCGGCACCGGCCCCTTGAGCGCGGTGAGGCTCGCCAGCGTGGCCCACAGCACGATGGCGCCCAGGCCCAACGCGGTTGCGGCTCTGGACGACAATGCCCCTCCCACCGATTTCTGCTGCGTTGCGCTCAGCGTGCCGCAAGCCCTAATGTCGGTTCATGACGCACGCAATCGCCGACACGCTCAAAATCGCGCTGGCCCAGCTCAACCCCGTGGTCGGCGACATCGCCGGCAACGCCGCCCGGCTGCGCAAAGCGCGCGCCGAGGCCGCCGCCAAGGGCGCCGAACTCGTGGTCTGCCCGGAGCTGTTCATCACCGGCTACCCGCCGGAGGACCTGGTGCGCAAGCCGGCCTTCGCGGACGCTGCAAGGGCCGTGGTGGAGGCGCTGGCGCCCGACACAGGCGACGGCGGCCCCGGCGTCATCGTCGGCACCATCTGGCCGGAGGACGGCAAGCTCTACAATTCCATCGCCCTCATCGACGGCGGCCGGGTGCAGGCGCTGCGCCACAAGGTGGACCTGCCCAACTATGGCGTATTCGACGAGAAGCGCGTGTTCGACCAGGGACCCATGCCGGGCCCCGTCAATTTCCGTGGCGTGCGCATCGGCGTGCCGATCTGCGAGGACATCTGGAAGGACGAGGTGTGCGAGTGCCTGCAGGAGACGGGCTCGGAGTTGCTGATCGTCCCCAACGGCTCGCCCTTCGACTGGCCCAAACCCGAGACCCGCATCAACGTGGCCGTGGCGCGTGTCACGGAGACGGGGCTGCCGCTGGTTTACCTCAACCAGGTGGGCGGCCAGGACGAGCTCGTCTTCGACGGCGCCTCGTTCGTTCTCGATGCAGACCGGCAACTCGTCATCCAGCTGCCGGCCTGGGAGGAGGCGCTGGAAGCCGTCGTCTTCCGCCGCACCGGTTCTGGAGGTCTGGGGGGCTGGACAGGCGAGATCGGCCTCAGGGCGCCTCTGGAGGCCGGGGAATCGGCCGCCTACCATGCCTGCACGCTGGGCCTCAGGGACTACGTGGAGAAGAACGGTTTCCCCGGCGTGGTGCTCGGGTTGTCGGGGGGAATCGACTCGGCCCTGTGCGCCGCACTCGCCACCGATGCCCTCGGGCCTGAGCGGGTGCACTGCGTGATGCTGCCTTACCGCTACACCACCAACGCCAGCCTCGCCGACGCGGCGGCCTGCGCCGAAGCCCTGGGCGTGCGCTACGACATCGTGCCCATCGCCGAGCCGGTGGAGGGGTTCGGCAAGGCGCTGGCCAACGTGTTCACCGGCACCCCGCCCGGCATCACCGAGGAGAACATCCAGAGCCGCGTGCGCGGCACAACCCTGATGGCGATCTCCAACAAGTTCGGCGCCATGGTGCTCACCACCGGCAACAAGAGCGAGATGTCGGTGGGCTACGCCACGCTCTACGGCGACATGAACGGCGGGTTCAACCCCATCAAGGACCTCTATAAGATGGAGGTCTACCGGCTCGCGCGCTGGCGCAATGCGCACGTGCCCAAGGGCGGCAAGGGGCCGGCCGGCGTGGTGATCCCCGAGAACATCCTCACCAAGGCGCCCACCGCCGAGCTGCGCGATAACCAGACCGACCAGGACTCGCTGCCGCCCTACGAAGTGCTGGACGACATCCTCGGCTGCCTCGTGGAGAAGGAGATGCCGCTCAGCGAGATCGTGGCGCGCGGGCACGATCCGGCAACGGTGAAGAAGGTGGAGCGTCTCCTCTACCTCGCCGAGTACAAGCGCCGCCAGGCCGCCCCCGGCGTGAAAATCTCCGCCCGCAACTTCGGCCGCGACCGGCGCTACCCCATCACCAACAAGTTCCGTGAGGAGATCGGCGCCGGCGCACCGCTCTCCAGGCGTGCGGCGCCCCCCGCCGAGACCCCGCGCACCGTCCACCCCCGCCGCGACGGCGGCGACCTGCCATAGTCCGCACGCGCGCAATGCGGGCGCGATCGCGATGCGCCGCATCGGCGTCCCGGCAATATGGAGCGCCGATGGCGCATCCCCGGTGGCAGACGCAGGCCGGGCGCCGTCACAATTCGATGCAATTGCAGCAAACTTGCGCAAGAGTCCTGGCGCACTCTCGCCCGCGAATCTGCGGCTCCTCCGCGGATCGGCCGGCCGCAATGCCGGAGGGTGGTCCAACCGGTTCTCTCTCGAGGGCGGAGAGGCATGACCATTGCAAGCAAGGTGGCCGTATTGCTCGGTACCCTGCGCAGGCAGGACGTCGAGCAGCTTCCGCCGGTGGAGCGGCGCAGGTTCGCCGATCTCTGCCGCTACGTCGCCGGGCTCGCCGAGACGCACGACGATCCGCCGAAGGCCGCCGTGCTCAACCCCCTCAAGGCGGGACAGAGAGAGAAATAGGCTTTCTCGGGGGCGGGCTTCGCTTCAGGAGGCTTTGATGCCAGAGGAGGCGGGCGCCCGGCGATCCTGGTAGGATCGCGGGCGATGACCCAGTCCGTTCCGAATCGCCGGCCCGGACCCATGCGCCTGCACCCGCTGCGCGCCCTGACGGGGTTGGCAGCGGCCTGGCGGCGCCGGCAGGATCGCGCGCCGCTGTGGACGGGGGTGTCGGTCCTGCTCGCCGCCGTGATGGCGCTGCCGCTCGCCACCCTCGTTGCCATCGCCGTGACGGCGCCGGCCGATGTCTGGCCGCAGCTCGCGCGCACGGTGCTGCCGGCAACCCTGCGCGACACCGCCTTTGTCCTGGTTGGGGTGGGGCTCATCGCCCTGACGTTCGGAGCTTGCACCGCCTGGCTCGTCACCATGTGCCGCTTTCCAGGCCGCACCCTGCTCGACCGGCTGCTGGTGCTGCCGCTCGCCATGCCGACCTACATTTTGGCCTATGCCTATGTGGAGCTGTTTGACTATGCGGGCCCCGTTCAGGGCCTCCTGCGCGCCCTGTTCGGCTGGACCTCGGCAAGGGACTACCGGTTTCCCGAGATCCGCAGCATGGGTGGCGCGATTCTCGTTCTGTCGGCCGCGCTCTACCCCTACGTCTACCTTTCGGCGCGGGCGAGCTTTGTGCAGCAGTCGGTGTGCGTGCTGGAGGTGGCGCGCACGCTGGGCCGGACCTCCATGGGCGTGTTCTGGTCGGTGGCGCTGCCGCTCGCCCGGCCGGCGCTGGCGGGCGGTGTGGCGCTGGTCGCAATGGAGAGCCTCAACGACCTGGGCGCGGTGGACTACCTGGGTGTGCGCACGCTGAGCGTGAGCATCTACACGGCCTGGCAGCAGCAATCCAGCCTGGGCGGGGCGGCGCAGATCGCGCTGGTCGCGGTGATCGTCGTGGTGGCGCTCATCGTGGCCGAGCGCGCCGCGCGCCGCGGCAGCCGCTTCCACCACAGCACCGGCCGCTACCGGGCGATCCCGTTCACGGACCTGGAGGGCTGGCGCGGCGTTGCCGCCGCCGCCTTCTGCGCCTTGCCGGTGACGGTGGGATTCGTGGCGCCGTTCGCCCTGCTCGTGATGCAGGCAACCGCCCACGCGGGCGACGCCCTCGCCGCCGACTTCTGGCGCGCCGCGCGCAACAGCGTGGGCGTCTCCGCGGCCGCCGCGGCCGTCACCGTGGCGCTGGGGCTCCTCCTCGCCTACGCGCGCCGCGTGGCGTCAAACGCCATCGTCTCTGCCGCGGTGCGCGGCGCCGGCCTCGGCTACGCCCTGCCGGGGACGGTGCTGGCGCTGGGCCTCATCATCCCGCTCGCCGCCTTCGACAACCGCGTCGATGCGCTGCTGCGCGCCACCCTCGGCATCTCGACTGGCCTCTTGCTGTCGGGCAGTCTGTTCGTGATCGTGCTGGCTTATGCCATCCGCTTCCTCACGGTCGCCCTGTCGGCGCTGGAGGCGGGCTTCGAGCGCCTCTCGCCCAACCTCGACGCCGCGGCGCGTGCTCTGGGCGAGACCGCGCTGTCGGCACTGTGGCGCGTACACGTGCCGCTGCTGGCGCCGGCCCTCGGTGCCGCCGCTCTCCTGGTGTTCGTGGACGGCATGAAGGAGCTGCCCGCCACGCTGCTCATGCGCCCCTTCAATTTCGAGACGCTCGCCACCCACGTCTACAATTACGCCGGCCTGGAGCAGTTCGAGAACGCCACGCCTGGCGCGCTGATGATCGTCCTCGTCGGCCTGGTCCCGACGCTGCTGCTGCACCACGCCGTCGTCGGCGGCAGGGCCGGCGCCCGGCAGCAGACGTACTCCCGCTGATCAATGGCCCGATTGGTGGA
>DATBKR010000217.1:0-14534 GCA_036555805.1 Hyphomicrobiaceae bacterium
GGGTCTGACCCCGTCTCAAAGCGAAAGGGGTCTGACCCCGCCCGGAATCCCCATGATCCTCGCCATCTCCGACATTTTGTCTCACAGCGACGTGATCGCCCTGCGCGACGCCCTCGCCCGCGCCTCGTTCCTGCCCGGCGAGACGACCGCGGGATGGGCGGCGCAGGCCGTCAAGTCCAACCTGCAGGCCCACGACAGCCCCGAAGTCGACGCCATGCGGTCGCTGGTGCGGACGCGTCTCATCGAGCACCCCGTGTTCGCCCTGGCTGCGCGACCCAAGACCATCATCGGCCCGCTGTTCGCCCGCTACCAGCCTGGCCATGCCTACGGCACCCACGTTGACAACGCCTTGATGGACGGCGCGCGCAGCGACCTTTCGTTCACGCTGTTCCTGGGGGACCCGGCCGACTACGACGGCGGCGAGCTGGTCATCGATACGCCCTCCGGCGAGGAGGCCTTCAAGCTGGCGGCCGGCAGCGTTGTTACCTACCCCGCGACCAGCCTGCACCGGGTAATGCCGGTGACCCGCGGCGAGCGGCCCGGCGCCGCCGGCTGGGTACGCAGCTATCTGCGCGACCCGGCCCAGCGCGAGCTGCTGTTCGACCTGGAGACGGCCCGGCGCCGCCTGTTCGAGCGCGAGGGCAAGACCGCCGAGGCCGATCTCCTCGCCAGGTGCGCCGCCAACCTCATGCGCATGTGGTGCGAGGACTGAGGTTCGGCGGCTCCCCCCGCCGTCTGCCTGCGACGCCATCGCACCCGCCAGCACCTGGCACCGGCGCAAGCGCCGACCCGCGACCTCCTCTGTCTTCCCCTGAACCTCTGCGCGCTACGCGGCGACTACCCCTTCGGAACGGCGACAACAGTCGCGACCTGCGAGTTGCAAAGAGGAAGCAATCCCATGACTGATCGGAGATACATCACCACGTCCGCGGTCGCGCTCGGCGCGGCCATTGTTGCCGCATGCGCGCTGCAGAGCCCCCCGGCCGAAGCCCGCGGCGGGCATGGCGCGAGGGGCAATCACATCAAGTCTCACTTCGTCGCGAAGAAGTCGACGCAAATCGCGACCCTGGGCGCGAAAAACACTCTGTTGCATTCCGGGTCGCATTCCGGCCCTCCGCCCGGCAGCCACGCCAAGGCCAGCACTCAGGACGGCACTCACGTCGAGCCCAACGTCGGCACCGGCGACACCAAAGGCGGCGGCACCAAGACCGGCAGCACCACCACCGGAGGCACCAAGACCGGCGGCGGTGGCGGCGGGAATACTCCTGGCTCCAACCTGCCCACTCCCACTTCGAGCCCCAACCCGAACCTGCCCGGCACCGGCAGCGGCAAAAATACCCCTGGCTCCAACCTCCCCACTCCCACTTCGAGCCCCAACCCGAACCTGCCCGGCACTACGAATACGAGCACGAACACGAACACGAACACGAACACCAATACGAATACCAACACCAATACGAATACGAACACGAACACCAACACGAATACGAACACCAACAAAACCAAGACCGTGACACGCAACACGTACGTCTACGGTGGTTCCGGTGTCTCCATCGAGGTCGGCTCCGACGGCGGCGGCTACGCTCCCTGCTGGTGGTTCAAGAAGCGGTACGAGGTGACGGGCGAAATCTACTGGCTCAACCGGTACCGGGTCTGCCTCTGGCGGTACGACGCCGACTGACCGGATCGCGATGGCGCGGCTTCTCCCCTACGGCCTGCCGTCGACCGCGCCTCGCTCGCCCCTCCCCGTTCGCGCCGAAATGGCCCGAACGGGGAGGGGAAACGCTACTCAGCCGCGGCCCGGTGCGCCGCCAGAACGTTGTCGGCCAGCTTGCCCGTGAGCTCTGCCAGATGATGGAACCTGGCTGTATACGTGCCGACACCGGCGGTGGCCGAGCGCAGCTCCACGATCAGGTCCTGGATCTCCGACTCGGGAAGCTGCGCCCGCACCAGGTCCCATCCCGGCCAACCCTCGCGGGCATCGAAGCCCAGGATCTGACCCCGCCGCTGCGAGATCATGGCGTTGACGCGCGCGGTGGCCTCGGTAGGTACGGCGATTTCCACCTCCATTACCGGCTCCAGCAGCACGGGACTGCACTTGGGCATGCCCTCGGCCATGGCGATGCGGCCGGCTTGGCGGAAGGCCATATCGGAGGAGTCCACGGAGTGGTAGGAACCGTCGGTGAGCGTGACCGCCACGTCCACCACCGGGAAGCCGCCCAGCGGCCCCTTCTGCAGGTAGTCCTGCACGCCGATCTCGACCGATGGGATGAACTGCCGCGGCACCACGCCGCCGGTGATGGTCTCGGCGAACTGGAAGCCGGTGCCGCGCGCCAGCGGCTTGATGTCGATGACGACGTCGCCGAACTGCCCGTGGCCGCCGGATTGTTTCTTGTGACGGCCGCGCACCTCGATGCCTTTGCGGATCGTCTCCTTGTAGGGCAGCTGGCGCGGCTTCGACTCGGCGTCCACGCCGTATTTCCGCTTGAGCCGCTCCAGCGCCACGCGCAGGTGCATCTCGCCCTGGCCCCACAGCACCATCTGATGCGTGTCCTTGGCATGATCCAATCGGAGCGAGGGATCCTCCTCCATGAGCTTGGAAAGCGCGCTGGTGAGCTTCACCTCGTCCTTGCGGTCCTTGACGCCGATGGCGATGCCGTAGACCGGCTGCGGCGGCTCAGGCGCCGCCACCTGCGTGCAGCCCGCCTTGTCCGCGGAGAGCGTCTCGCTGGACAGCGTCTTCTCGAGGCGCCCCAGCGCGACGGTCTCGCCGGCCTTCGCCAGCCCGCGCTTGCGCGCCTCCTGGCCCATCAGCGAGAACGCGGCCGCCGCGCGCTCTTCGGCCCGAGGGCCGTGCACCACGGTGCCTTCGCCGAACTCCCCCGCCAGCACGCGCACCACGCTCATCTTGCCGCCGTGCGGAGTGTGCAGCGTCTTGATCACCTGCGCCGCCGACTTGGCGTTCTCGAGCTTCAGGCGCCTGGCGGTGCGTTCGACGAAGGGAGCCTCGTGGCGCAGGGCCTTCAGGAGGCGCAGGATGCCATTGCCGTTCTCGGCCGAGCCGAGCAGCACCGGCACGATCAGGCCCTCCTGCATGTCCTTGACGAGGTCGCCGAATACCTTCTCGCGCGTCGGCTGCACGTCGGCCAGCAGCTGCTCCATCAGCTCGTCGTCGTAGTCGGCGAGCTGCTCCAGCATGCGGAACCGCGCCTCGCTCTCGCGATCCTTGAGCGCCGCTGGGATCTCTACCACCTCGGCGTTGGCCTGCTTGCGGTAGACGAATGCGCGTTCGAGCGCGAGGTCGACGAAGCCGGACGCGCCGCCGTTCTCCCAGATGGGTATTTGTCGCAGCACCAGCGGCTTGTTGCTGGCCGGCTGCAAGGTGGGGAGGATGTCGCGCACGGGGGTGTCGAAGGAATCGATCTTGTTGAGGAACAGGAAGCGCGGAATTCCTCGGTCCTCCAGCTGCTTCAGGATGAGCTGCAGGGCGGCCACGCGCTTGGGATCGGGCTCGCACACGACGACGGCGGCATCGCAGGCGGTGAGGGCGAGCGCGCCCTCGTGCTGGAATTCGATTGAGCCGGGGCAGTCGATGAAGGTGAAGCTGTCGCCGATGAAAGTTGCGTCGGCGATGTTGAGCTCGACGCTCATGACGTGGTCGCGCGCCTCGGGAGATGCGTCACCTACGGTATTCTTGTCAGCGACGACGCCCTGCCGCGTGACTGCACCGCAGCGGGCCAGGATGGCTTCGAGCAGGGTGGTCTTGCCGGAAAGATAAGGCCCAACCAGTGCGATGCAGCGGGAGCTGCGGCCGGCCGGGCCAGCGGATTGCCCCATGGGATCCTCCTCGGTTATCCGCTCAGGCAATGGGACGCCCCAGCTCGCGCGCGCCCCGCGCCTGAGCTTCATGGGGCGCGTGACAGCATCGTGAACCCGCGTCTAAGCCAGCGCAAGCGCTAAGGGGCCGTAAAGTCCGGGACCGCTCCCCGGACCTTTTGCTGCATATGCGAAACCGAACGGTCACGATTTTTTGCGCCAATACTTGAGCGTCGCCACGAATAACCCGCAAATCGGGCGTATACAGTGGGTAAGGCGTGGAGAAGGACAAGACTCGGAAAGGCGTTTCGGCTGGAATTCGATGCTGGAACCAATGCCGGGTGTGCGGGTTTGGTGAGTGATGGGAATCGAGACACTCAATAGCGCTGCGTGGGCGGCCGGCTTCGCTATGGCCGCCTCCGAGGATGCGTTCGACGAGGCCGTGGGCCTGTCCGAGGCCACGGCCGAAGCGCAGTGGCGGCCGGGCGAGGCTGTCCTGGTGCGCGAGTCGCCCGCCGACAGGGCCGACTGGATCAAGGCCCTGTTCGCGTATTTCCACTTCGGGCGCCGCGCGCCCGTTTCGACGGCCTGAGGTCTTTTTGGCGGGCTGATCCCATCCTGCCGGGTCAGTCCCGTGTCGGGCCCTTGCGACCCGCCCCAGTACGTCCTCGTGGTGCACCGACATCCACAGGCGGCCGGCGTCCGGCGGCCCGGTCATTACACAGCGGGGAGCGCCCGCTTGTCCCCGACCGGGTCGACGCTCAGGGCGGGGCCAGGTCGCGCTCGTAGAGGAGCACGGCGGGATTGGAGCCACCGGTGCCCGCGGGCCGGAACCCCAGCGAGCGGTAAAGCACCTGCGCCTCGGTCATGCTGGGCAGCGTGTCGAGACAGATGCGGCGATAGCCGAGCCGCCACGCCTCCTCCATGATCGCCACCGCAAGCGTGCGGCCGAGGCCCGTCCCGCGCGCCGATGGACGCACGTAGAGGCGCTTCATCTCGCAGAGATCGGGCGCGTCCGGCATCGGCCGCACCGCAACGATGCCGACAAGCTCCTGAGTTCCTGAGGCCCGCGCCAGCAGCATCTGTCCGCGCGGCGGTGCATAGCTCCCCGGCAGGCCGGTGATCTCGGCCTCGAAGCCCTGGAAACACAACGAGACGCCCAGGCCCGCCTCGTAGGCGCGCAACAACGCCACGATGGCCGCCCGGCGCCGATCGCTGAAGCCTCGCTCGATGACGACGCCGCCCATGGCGTATCCGCTCGGATGATAAGGAAGAAACCTGGGCAACAGCCCGCAGGCAACAGGCGGCCGTCGGTCGTGGCCTGGAAACCGGGCTGCCTGCTGCCCCACCGCCTATTGCCTCGGCCTTAACCTTGAGCAGTCGGCGGCGATCTGGCAAGATTGAGACATAGGCTCGCAATCCGACAAGCCCCATGAACGTCATCTCGATCGAGCACGCCCGGTCCCGCCTGAGGGGCCCGCGGCGCATCGAACCGCCGGCGGCGCTCGGCCTGCCGGCGCGGCCACGCCAGGGGCACGCCGAGGACGACGGCGCTGATCGGCTGCGCATGCGCCAGAACCTGGCGGCGTTCGCCGTGATCGTCGCCATCGTGGTGCTCGGAACCTGGCTCATGGAGAGCCTGCACTACTACTCGCGCCTGCAGGCCTGCGTGGAAGCCGGCCACCGCAACTGCCTGCCGCTGGCCACCAAGTACATGGCGGCGCCGTATTCGCGGTAGGCTGGGTCGACCCTGGCGAAGGCCTGGCGAAAGCGGGGGGAGACCCAACAGACATCGGTGTTGGGTCTCAGCGTCGCCTCGACCCAACCTTCGGGCCTATCGCCTCGGGGGCAGACCCGCAGGGTCCGACCCCGCCGATCCCTGTCCGTCGAGCTGCCCGTAGACGGCGTTGGCGATCATCATCAGGTCCTCGCGCGACAGGCGTCCGGACAGTGCGTAGGCCAGCGGCCGGTCGATCCAGTAGAACGCGCCGAAGCCGTCGCGCTCGTAGAAGCGGAACGACGTGTTGCCGAGGCCCGTCTCCTTGCGCATGTAGAGGGTGAGACGCCGGCCGGTGGCATCCTCGTACATGAACTGCGCGGCCGGGTGGCCGTCCTGGTCCGGGAGCAGCCGCCCGCCCATCAGCTTCCAGCCGAGGCCGGCGAGCGCCGGGGCGCGAACGTCGGCGCCGACGCGCTTGGCGAGCCAGCGCACAAGGTGCGCCTCGTCGGCCTTGACCTCGACGGGGTGGCGCACCTCCGGCACGTACACGCTGTGGGCGCCGAGCGCCGTCTCCACGAACGCCGCCTCGGTGGGCTGCGGCTCGCCCAGCAGCCCGTGTGCCGCGTAGCCGCCCACTGCGGCACCGACCGCGACGAGGATGGCGGCCGCGATGCGGGCCAGGCGGCGCGGCAGCCCCGGCCACCCGCGTCCGAAGGCGGCGATCCGCTTCTCGACGGCTGGCGGCAGTGGCTTCGTGAGCGTGTCCGCGTAGCGCTGCCTCAACGCATCGTTGAGGGCGCTCAGTTCGCGGGCCAGGGCAAGCTGTGCGGGGGTGGCAGCCAGCAGTTCCTCCATCTCCGCGTGCTCCGCGGGCGCCAACTCGCCGTCCACGTAGGCGTGCAGTTCGGCTTCGGCGATGCGGCGCTGGCCCGTCATTTGACCCTCCGCAACGCAGCCCGGCCGTTGCTGTCGCCGCCGCCGTAGTCCATCAGCCCCCGCAGGCGCTCCCGACCGCGCGCCAGGCGCGACATCACGGTACCGACGGGGATATCGAGCACGTCGGCGGTCTCTGCATAGGTGAGCCCCTCCAGGCCCACGAGCAGCACGACCTCGCGCTGCTCGACGCTCAACAGCCGGAGCGCGCGGTCGAGATCGCGTCCACTGGCGCCGTCAGCCGACGGCGAGGACTGATCGGGACCGACGCTTTCCAGACCGACGTGCGGCGGCCGGCGCGACTTGCGTCGCAGGCCGTCCACGTGGAGATTGTGCAGAATGGAGAACAGCCATTTGCGCGGGCTGTCACCTTCACGCCACTGCTGCAGGCGCGCCAGCGCGCGCTCCAGGGTGTCCTGGATCAAATCGTCGGCCTCACCGTCGTCGCCGAGTAGCGCCCGTGCGTAGCGCCGCAGGCGCGGTATCTCGGCCGCTACCGCCTCCCGCCGCGACCCCAAGCTCTCCCCTCCAACGCGCTGACGCTTTGCCCCCAGACGCTCTTTTGGGCCGGTTTATTCCCGCACAATGCCCAAAATTCAGCTGCCCAGCCGCTCAAAATAATGTGTGGGGCGGCAAACTTTTGCGCGTGCGGAGGTGCAACTATTGTCGGTGCGGGCCCCAGGCCCAGCCGATTCTCCCGCAGGCGGGCCGCGGGAGGAGACCGTAGCGGCCGGACGCGTTGGAGCGTGCGCCGGCCTTGCAAGCCTCGGAGGAGGGAACAGGATGCTTCGTATCGTTGCAGGACTGCTGGCTTTGGGCCTGACCGTGAGCGTTGCGCTGGCAGAGAACCTCAGCGTCATCAAAGAGCGCCAGCAGATCATGAAGTCCAACGCGGAGGCCACCAAGGGCCCGACCGCCATGCTGAAGGGCCAGGCGCCGTTCGACCTGGCCAAGGTGAAAGCCTCGCTCAAGACCTTCCAGGACAACGCCGCGAAGCTCAAGAGCCTGTGGCCGGAGGATTCCAAGACCGGCGGAGACACCAAGGCGCTGCCGGCGATCTGGACCAACATGAAGGACTACCTCGCGTGGTTCGACGGCTTCGCCAAGGACAGCAAGGCTGCCGAGGCGGCCATCAAGGACGAGGCGAGCTTCAAGACCGAATGGCCCAAGGTGGTGGACTACTGCGGCAGCTGCCATAAGGACTACCGGGTCGCGAAGAAGTAGCGCGACGCCTCACGCAACTGGATGCGACTGCGGACACTCATCGCCGGGCTTGTGGTGCTGGCACTTGCCGGCGCGGGAGCGTTCTACGCGCTCACGATACCCAGGCCGGCGGTGACCGGTCCGCTGCCGGCGCGCACCCCCGATCTCGCCAACGGCGAGACCATGTTCAACATCGGCGGCTGCGCGGCCTGCCACGCCACACCGAAGCAGAAGGACCAGCGGCGGCTGGGGGGTGGCCTGGCGCTCGCCACGCCGTTCGGCACCTTCAAGGTGCCCAACATCTCGCCGGACGAGAAGTATGGCATCGGCGCCTGGCCGGAGGAGGCGTTCGTCAACGCCGTGCTGCGCGGCATCGGTCGCGACGGCGAGCATCTCTATCCGGCCTTCCCCTATACCTCCTACCAGCGCATGGCGCTCGACGACGTGCGCGACCTGTTCGCGTTCTTGAGGACGCTGCCGGCGGAGACGCGGCCGTCGGAGCCGCACCAGCTGCCGTTCCCGTTCAACGTGCGACGCGGGCTCGGGCTGTGGAAGCTCCTCTATCTCGATGGTAAGCCGTTCACGCCCGATCCGTCCAGGAGCGCCGAACTGAACCGCGGCGCCTACCTGGTGGAGGGGCCAGGCCATTGTGCCGAATGCCACAGCCCGCGCGACGTGCTGGGCGGCATCGTCGCCTCGCGCCGCTTCTCCGGCGGGCCGGACGCTGAGGGCAAAGGATGGGTGCCGAACATCACCCCCCATCCCGACGGCCTCGCCAAGTGGGCGGCCGCCGACATCGCCTACCTGCTCAAGTCGGGCTTCACCCCCGACGCCGACTCCGTGGGCTCGACCATGGCCGAGGTGGTGCGCAACACGGCGAAGCTCTCCGACGCCGACCGGGCGGCGATCGCCGCCTACATCGAGTCCCTGCCGCCGAGGCCGGGCCGCAAGGGGTAGCGCGGGAAGTCGGAAATCGGAAATCGGAAACCCCGGTGATCGCGGTTTCTGATTTCCGACTTCCGATTTCCTCGGGAAGCCCGCCCCCCGTGTCAGGTTGACCGACGGGGACAACTCTGTTTCCCTTGCGCGCCAGCAGCAGAAGGAGGACCGGCGCACTGGGCGAGCCGGCCCATGGGTCCCGTGCTCGAAATCGTCATCGTTGTGCTTCTCATCCTGTTGAACGGGGTCTTTGCGCTCTCCGAGCTGGCAATCGTCTCGTCCCGCCGCTCGCGCCTCACCACCCTCGCCGCCGAGGGCCGGCCAGGCGCCCAACGGGCGCTCGCGCTCGCCGCCGATCCGGGCCGCTTTCTCTCCACCGTGCAGATCGGCATCACGGCCGTAGGCCTGATTGCGGGCGCCTATTCCGGGGCCACCCTGACAGGCGACTTCGCCCGCTATCTCGCGGACCAGGGCGTGCCGGCAGCCGCCGCGGGATCGCTCGCCTACGTCGCCGTATTCTCGGCCATCACCTACCTGTCGCTGATTGTGGGCGAGCTGGTGCCCAAGAATCTCGCGCTGCGCCATGCCGAGACCATCGCTTGCGCCGTGGCGCCGCTGATGACCGCGCTATCGCGCATCGCCGCGCCAGCGGTGTGGCTGCTCGATCTCTCCACGCGCGGCGTGTTCTGGCTCCTGCGCCAGCGCCACGCGCCCAAGAGCACCGTAACGGAGGCGGAGATCAGGGGGCTGATAGCGGAAGCCGAGGGTGCGGGGGTGCTGGAATCGGGCGAGCGACAGCTCATCTCCGGCGTGCTGCGGCTCGGCGACCGGCCGGTGCGCGGGCTGATGACGCCGCGCACCGACGTGGACTGGATCGACGCCAACGCGGACACGGCCGATGTCAAGACGCGCGTCCTCGCCAGCCCGCACACGCGGCTGCCCGTTGGCGACGGCTCGCCCGACGACCTGATCGGCGTGGTGCGGACGCGCGAGCTGCTGGTCGCCATGGTCTCGGATGCGCCGCTCGACGTGCGCGCGCACCTGCGCCAGGCGCCGATCATCCCCGACACCACCGACGCCCTCGACGTGCTGGAGACCCTGCGCGACGCCGAGGTGCCGATGGCGCTCATCCACGATGAGTACGGCCATTTCGAGGGCATCGTGACGCCGGCCGACGTGCTGGAAGCGATCGCCGGCGTGTTCCGTTCCGACCTCGACGTGGAGGAGGAGCCATACGCGGTGCGGCGCCACGATGGCTCGTGGCTGCTGTCGGGCGCCATGCCGGCCGACGAGATGGCCGAGCAGCTGGGCTTCGCACTGCCCGAGAAGCGCGACTACCAGACGGTCGCTGGCTTCGCGCTCGCCGAGCTCCGCCGCCTGCCGACGGCGGGCGAGTTCATGGAGACGCACGGCTGGTGCTTCGAGGTGGTCGACCTCGACGGCCGCCGCATCGACAAGGTGCTCGCCAGCCGCATCCCCGCCAGCCGCAGGCAGATCGGGCCGGCGTAGCCGAGCGGACGAGCGCGTGGCAGTGTTGGGGATGCGCGGGGAGAGGGAGGGGGTTGGATGACACCGCAGGTGCAGAGCCTGATCGGGCTCGTCGCCATCCCGTTGATCGCCTGGGCCGTGTCGGAACGGCGCGCGAGCCTGAGCACGGGGCGGCTGGCGCGCCTGGCGCTCGCCGGGCTGGGCCTGCAGGCGGCGATCGCCGGCATCATGCTCAACGTTGCCGCCGTGCGCGGCGCCTTCGATCTCGCCGCCGGCCTCGTCACCGCACTGCAAACGGCCACTGCCGCCGGCATGCAGCTGGCGTTCGGGTACCTGGCCGGCGCGCCCGCGCCGTTCCAGACGGTCAGCCCGCAGAACGGCTTCATCCTGGCGTTCCATGCCCTGCCGCTGATCCTGGTGATCAGCGCGCTCACCAAGCTCCTCTACCACTGGGGCATCCTGCAGCGGGTGGTGCGCGCCGTCGGCTGGGTACTGCGGCGGACGATGGGCGTGTCGGGGCCGGTGGGGACCTCGGCGGCGGCCAACATCTTCCTCGGCATGGTCGAGGCGCCGCTGATGGTGCGGCCGTACCTGGCGGGCATGAGCCGCGCGGGGCTGTTCGCCACCATGACGGTCGGGATGGCCGGCGTGGCGGGCACGGTGCTGGCCGTCTACGCCAGCATCCTGCAGCCGGTGGTGCCGGGCGTGGCGGGGCACCTGATGGTGGCCTCCGTGATCAGCGTGCCGGCCGCGCTGATGCTGTCGGAGCTGATGGTGCCGCACGACCCGGCCGGGCCCGGTCCGGGCGCGCCGGGAGAGCCCGACAGCGACAAGATCGTCGTCGCCGACCCGCCGCAGTCCAGCATGGATGCCATCGCGCAGGGCACCTGGGAGGGCGTGGTGCTGCTCGCCAACGTGACGGCGATGCTGATCGTTGCGGTGGCGCTGGTGGCGCTCGCCAACCAGCTCCTCGGGCTGGTCTCGGCGCCGTTCGGGGTGCAGCTCACGTTCCAGGGGGTGCTGGGCTGGGCGTTTGCGCCGCTGGCGTGGCTCACCGGCATCCCCTGGGCGGAGTGCGCGCAGGCGGGAGCGCTGCTGGGCGTGAAGACCGTCCTCAACGAGTTCCTGGCCTATCTCCAGCTCGCCGGGCTGGCGCCGGGCGCGCTGTCGGACCGCTCGCGCCTGATCCTCACCTATGCGCTGTGCGGCTTTGCCAATTTCGGCAGCCTCGGCATCATGGTGGGCGGCATCGCCGCCATGGCGCCGCAGCGCCGCGCGGAGATCGCCAGCCTCGGCGCCAAGACCATGGTGTCGGGCACGCTGGCAACGCTGATGACGGCCGCCGTCGTCGGCGCGATGACGGCGGCGTGACGCAGAGGGGTCAGACCCCTCGCTGCCGACGTTGCGGTATCTTCGGAAGGTGTGCGCGAGGGGTCTGACCCCGTTTGCGCAAGAAAGAGAAACGGGGGAGACGATCCCATGGCCAGCGAGAGCCTCGTCGCCGAGACGGCGCGGCGCATGTTCGCCGATCTCTGCGACCCGCAGGCGCTGAACCGCGCCGCCGACGACGCCTGGATGACGCCCGCCGGGAGCGCCCTGGAGCAGGCGGGGCTGCCGCTCGCCTGGGTGCCGGAGGTGCTGGGCGGTGCCGGCGCCGGCCTGGCCGACGGCTTCGCCGTACTGCGCGAGGCGGGCCGCGCCGCGGTGCCGCTGCCCGTGGCTGAGACCCTCCTCGCCGGCTGGCTGCTGGCGCAGGCGGGCATTGCATCTCCAAGCGGCGCCATGTCCTGCGGACCGACGCGGGACGGCGACAAAGTCGCCCTCGCCGGCAACGGCACCCTGAGGGGGCGCCTGCGGGCAGTGCCGCTGGCCAGGAGCGCGGCGCATCTCGCGGTGCTGGCCGAGCGTGAGGCTGGCGGCAGCGCCGTGGCCCTGGTCGCCACCGGCGCCGCGCACGTGTCGGAGGGCACGAGCCTTGCGGGCGATGCGCTCAACGCGGTGCGCTTCGACGGCGTGCGGCCGATGGCTGTGCAGGACGCGCCACCCTGGCTTGACGCCGAAGCGCTGATGCTGATGGGCGCCGCGGCACGCGCCATGCAGATGGCCGGCGCGCTGGAGGCCATCCTCGACCTGGCGGTGGCCTACGCTAACGAGCGGGTTGCCTTCGGCCGGCCCATCGCCAAGTTCCAGGCGGTACAGCACAACCTCGCCCGCCTCGCCGGCGATGCCGCCGCCGCCATCGCTGCTGCAGGCTCCGCCGCCGACGCAATTGCGACGGCAACGAGGTTCGACGAAGGCGTGTTCCTGGAAGCCGCGTCCGCCAAGATCCGGGTGGGCGAGGCGGCGGGGGAGGGGGCGGCGATCGCCCACCAGGTGCTCGGCGCCATCGGCTTCACCAGGGAGCACGTGCTGCACCGGTTCACCCGGCGGCTGTGGGCCTGGCGCGACGACTTCGGCAGCGAGAGCGTCTGGGCGGTGAAGCTCGGGCGGCTGGTCGCCGCCAAGGGCGCGGATGCACTCTGGCCGATGCTGGCGGCGCGGTAGGGAGGCCCCCATGAACACCGAGCTCACTTTCGACCCCATGCGGCTGCCGCCCGAGTGCGCGGCCCTGCGCGCCGAGGTGCGCGCGTTCCTGGCCGAGGAGATCGAGGCCGGCACCTTCAATCCGCACGGCGGGGCCATCGACGGCGCCTGGAGCGAGGCGTTCAGCCGCAAGGCGGGGGCGCGCGGCTGGATCGGCATGACGTGGCCGAAGAAGTATGGCGGGCATGAGCGGAGCTTCCTGGAGCGCTATGTTGTCACCGAGGAGTTCCGGATCGCCAACGCGCCGGTGCGGCTGCACTTCGTGGCCGACCGCCAGAGCGGGCCCGTGATCCTCAGGTACGGCAGCGAACGGGTGAAGGCGGACATCCTGCCGCGCATCTGCAGGGGCGAGGTGTGCTTCGCCATCGGCATGAGCGAGCCCAACTCCGGCTCCGACCTGTTCGCGGCGCAGACCAGGGCCACCCGGACGGAGGGCGGCTGGCTCGTCAGCGGCACTAAGGTGTGGACCAGCAACGCCCACCACGCCCACTACATGATCGGCCTGTTCCGCACGTCGACCCCCACGAAGGAGAACCGCAGGCACGGGCTGACGCAGTTCGTGGTGGACATGAAGACGCCGGGCATCACGGTGAACCCGATCTACCAGATGACCGGGCAGCACGACTTCAACGAGGTGGTGTTCGAGGACGCATTCATGCCCGACGACCACGTGCTGGGCGAGGTGGACGGCGCCTGGAAGCAGGCCACCAGCGAGCTGGCCTACGAGAGGAGCGGGCCAGAGCGGTTCCTGGAGACCTACTACGTGCTGGCCGAGCTGGTGCGGGTGCTGGGCGAGAGCCCCGACACGCGCAGCGCGGAGGGCCTGGGCCGGCTGGTGGCTCAGCTGCACGCGCTCAGGCGCATGTCGGTGTCGGTGGCCGGCATGCTGCACGCCGGCAAGGAGCCGGTGGTGGAGGCGGCCATCGTCAAAGACGTGGGCACGATCTGGGAGCAGCGGCTGCCGCACAGGGCTCGCGACCTCGCGGCGTTCGTGGAGGAAGGCGAGGCCAACCGCGCCACCTTCGAGGAGCAGCTGGCCTACGCCACCCTGATCGCACCCAAGCTCACCATCCAGGGCGGCACCACGGAAATCCTCCGCGGCATCATCGCGCGGGGACTGGGGCTCAGATGACGGGGTCAGACCCCTTTCTGCTGCGGCAGACATGAAAGACGAAGCGTTGAACGAAAGGGGTCTGACCCCGTGGACATTCGCGTCGATGACCTGAGCGGACCCGAGATCGCCGCGCTGCTGGCGGCCCATGTGGCGTTCTGCAGGGGGGTGACGCCTCCGAAGAGCGCACACGTCCTGGACTTGGATGCATTGCGGGTACCCGAGATTACCTTCTGGAGCGCGTGGGACGGCGGCAGCCTGCTTGGCTGCGCCGCCTTGAAGGAACTCGACCCGTCGCATGGCGAGATCAAGTCGATGCACACGGCTGCGCCGTACCGGGGCCGCGGCGTCGGGCTCGGGTTGCTCAGGCACATCGAAGGCGAGGCGCGGTCGCGCGGCTATCGGCAGCTCAGCCTGGAAACCGGGTCCTTTGAGGCGTTTGTCCCGGCCAGGGCCCTCTACTCGCGCTACGGGTTCGTCGGCTGCGGGCCGTTTGGCGACTATCGTCTCGATCCGAACAGTGTGTTCATGACGCTCGCGTTGTAGGAGTCGGTGGAGACGGGGTCAGACCCCTTTCGACTGCAGTTGCGGACAAACTCGAACGTTGGAGGAAAGGGGTCTGACCCCGACACACATGGGCCCGTTCAAGGACATCGGCGTCGACATCGACGGCGCCATGGTGGCGACCATCGAGATCCGCCGGCCGCCGCACAACTTCTTCGACATCGACCTGATCCGCGA
>DATBKR010000218.1:0-3606 GCA_036555805.1 Hyphomicrobiaceae bacterium
CTCGGCGCGGAGCCCGGGCATGCGACCAAACTCGCGCATGTTGTTGGTGACGACAATGAGCCCCTCGCTGCGCGCGTGGCCGCCGATCTGCATGTCGTACGATCCGCACGGTGTTCCTGCCCGCTCCAGCTCCGCCCGCAGTTGGCCGTAGTGAGCTGCAGCTTTGTCTCCGAAGGGCAGAACCTTCAGACGCGCGACGAACTGCGCAGGCCCCGCCAGATTCTTGGCCGGGCGGGCCGACTTCTCGGCGCCGTAGTGCAGCTCGCCCAGTGTGATGGCCGAAATGCAGAGCTGCTCGGCGAGCTCGTTGAACCTCTCGCGCAGCTCGGGCGGACGAGCCTTTATCAGGTAAATGCAAATATTGGTGTCGAGCATATAGGCGAGCATCAGAGCGGCTCGCGTTCCTCGGCTGCGGGCTGCTCGCGTTCGGCCATGAAGTCGTCGCTGACGTGAGGGCCGCTCAGGAAAAAGTCCTCCCAGCGCTTGCCCTTGGGCACGATCAGGCGAGCGCTGCCGATCTTCAGGATATCGACCTGCTGCACGTCGTCGGGGAAGGCGACGGCCTTGGGCAGGCGCACCGCCTGGGTGCGGTTGGTGATGAAGACCGTGGACGTGGAGACCCGATCAGACATGGGCGCACCTATGTATATCCAATTGGGATATACATAGCGCCGCGCGTAGTTTAGGTCAATCCTGGCGAACGCCAGAGGCACACCAACGCTACAGGGATCGGAGGGGTATGGAGCCGGTCGAGCGCGAGCATGGTGGCGTCGACCTTTCGTTCAGGACATCGACGAACGACGCTACGGCTTGCTGGGCCGGTCAAGCGCGGCCATGACCTGATCGAAACGGTCGTTCAGGATGTCAACCATGCGCCGCTCACTGCTGCTCACCCGCTGAGCGAGCCGCTCCGTCTCCGTCTTCACCTCCGCGCGCAGCTCGGACATCTCCGCGCGCAGCTCGGACATCTCCGCGCGCACGCGCTGCTCCGATACGGACATCTCCGCGCGCACGCGCTGCTCGGATTCGGAGACGATCTCGGCGACGGCGCGCTCGATGGTTTTCTCGCGCTCCGCCCCCTTCTCCAGGCCGGTAACGCGGCGGTCGAGGTCTTCGAGGGTGAGAGCCATGGAACGCAGTGTACCCCCATCTTGTGAGATTCGGCAACCGGTTGTTCACTAGACGTTCACGGGGATGGTGTCTCCCGGAACTTGCCGAGGGGATGAAATTTGAAATGGGCGGAGCGTTGTCGATCGCACGTGGTCGGTCGAGGCGAAGCCGAAGGCCCAACGCCTCAGCCCGTTTTGCGGAACCAAGCATCACATTCCATTGCGCTGACCCTACACCGCCGCGGCGTTCGCCCGCTCGCGCTTCTTGCGCTCGTTGGCGTCGAGCCAGCGTTTGCGGAGGCGGACGGACTTGGGCGTCACCTCCAGCAGCTCGTCGTCCTCGATGTAGGACATGGCCTTCTCCAGGGTGAGGCGCATGGGCGGGGTGAGGATGGCGTTCTCGTCCTTGCCGGCGGCCCGGATGTTGGTGAGCTTCTTGCCCTGGATCACATTGACGATGAGATCGTTGTCGCGTGTGTGCTGGCCCACGATCATGCCCTCGTACACACGCGTCTGCGGCTCGATCATCATGGCGCCGCGCTCCTGCAGGTTGAAGAGCGAGTAGGCGGTGGCCTCGCCGGCGGCGTTGGAGATGAGCACGCCGGTGCGCCGCCCGCCGATTTCTCCCTTGAACGGCACATAGCCGCGGAACAGCCGGTTGAGCACGGCGGTGCCGCGCGTGTCCGTCAACAGCTCGCTCTGGTAGCCGATGAGCCCGCGCGTCGGGGCGTGGAACACGAGACGCTGGCGGCCGCCACCGGACGGCCGCAGGTCGATCAGCTCGGCGCGGCGCTCGGACAGCTTCTGCACCACAACGCCCGAGTGCTGCTCGTCCACGTCGACGATGACCTCCTCCACCGGCTCCAGCTTGTGGCCCGTCGCGGGGTCGGTCTCGATCACCACGCGCGGGCGCGAGACGGTCAGCTCGAAGCCCTCGCGGCGCATGGTCTCGATCAGGATGCCCAGCTGCAATTCGCCGCGGCCGGCCACCTCGTAGGCGTCCTTGGTGTGGGGCAGCTCGCTCACGCGGATGGCGACGTTGCGCTCCGCCTCCTTGAGCAGGCGGTCGCGGATGACGCGGCTCTGCACCTTGTCGCCCTCCTGGCCCGCGAACGGCCCGTCGTTGATGCGGAACAGCATGGCGAGGGTGGGCGGGTCGATGGGCTGGGCCGGCAGGGCCCGCTCCACCGACGGGTCGCACAGCGTGTCGGCCACCGTGGCCTGGGTGAGCCCGGCGATGGCCACGATGTCGCCCGCCTCGGCCACCTCCACGCCGGTGCGCTCCAGGCCGCGGAAGGCCAGCACCTTGGTGACGCGCGCGGTCTCGATCGGCGATCCGTCGCGGCGCAGCGCCTTGATCGCCTGGTTGGGCCGCAGGCTGCCCGATCGGATGCGCCCCGTGAGCACCCGTCCCAGGTACGGGTCGGCCTCCAGCGTGGTGGCGAGCATGCGGAACGGGCGGTGCTCCACCGCGGGCGGCGGCACATGCCCGAGGATCAGCTGGAACAGCGGGTCGAGGTCGGTGCGGGGGCCTGCCGGGTCCGGCGCCATCCAGCCCTCGCGGCCCGAGCCGTAGAGCACGGGGAAATCGAGCTGCTCGTCGCTGGCGTCGAGGCCCGCGAACAGGTCGAAGATCTCGTTGAGGACGGCGTTGTGGCGCTCGTCCGGCCGGTCGATCTTGTTGATGACGACGATGGGGCGGAGCCCCTGCCTCAGCGCCTTGGAGACCACGAACTTGGTCTGCGGCAGCGGCCCTTCGGCGGCGTCCACCAGCACGATGGCGCCATCCACCATGTTGAGGATGCGCTCCACCTCGCCACCGAAATCGGCGTGGCCCGGCGTGTCGACGATGTTGATGCGCGTGTCGCCCCAGACGATGGACGTGCACTTGGCCAGGATGGTGATGCCGCGTTCGCGCTCCAGGTCGTTCGAGTCGAGCGCCTGCGATTCCACCTTCTGGTTCTGGCGGAACGCGCCCGACTGCTTGAGCAGCGCATCGACCAGCGTGGTCTTGCCATGGTCCACATGGGCGATGATGGCGATGTTACGCAGGTCCATGGCGGCCTTTGGTGGAGCTGGCGCGAGCTGCCGCCGCTGCCTCCGGTGGCGGGCGGCGCTTGCATCCATCGGGGCGCGCCTTAGCACAGCGGGCGCCGATGCGCCAGCGCACCGCCTCCCCGCCGCTGTTGGGTCATCCATGGTGCCAATCCACGAGCACGGGGGCGCAATGGGCCTCTCGCTTGGCAACAATTCGCAGGCCGGCTGTCGTTGCTCGCCAGGTCCGCATGACGTGGAGCACCGCAAGGCCAAGTCAGGATCGTCAGCCGACAATTGGTGATGTCCCCGTCTGAGGTCACCTCGAATTGCAGCGCTGGCCGGTTGCTCGGCGCGGAGTAACAAGCCGGCGTCTGTTGTTTCAGAAAACGCTGTGGATGCTCCTATCTCGTTGAGAAGGGGCGATCGGACCGGAAGGCGCCCGATCACCCGATCACCCCCC
>DATBKR010000219.1:0-2543 GCA_036555805.1 Hyphomicrobiaceae bacterium
TATGCGGGCGTGGCGGCTCCGACACCGGACAAACCGGTCGCGCGGCTGTGCCCGAACCGGATGGGCGGCGCCAACTTCTGGCCGACCTCCTACAGCCCGCGCACCAAGCTGCTCTACATCCCCGCGATGACGGCGTGCGAGGACGTCACCAACAACCGCGACCTCGCTGTCCGCGGCAAGGAGCAAGGCTGGTACGTTCGCTCGGGCGGCGGCTACCGCGCGCCGGAGCGATATGAAAGCGAGCTGACGCTGGTCGATCCCTTCACCGGTGACATCAAGAAAACCGCGCATCTGCGCTATCCGAACTTCAGCGGCACCCTGGTGACCGGCGGCGGTCTCGTGTTCCTGGCGCTCATGGACGGCACGGTCGCCGCCTATGACGACACCACGCTGCAGGAGCTGTGGTCGATCAATGTCGGCTCCGGCTTCTCGGCGCCGCCGATGACGTTCGAGGTGAATGGCAAGCAATACATCGCGATCGTCTCGGGGCCGAGCGGCGGCGCCAAGGTCAAGCTCGCCAACTCGCCGGAGATGCGCGATCAGCGCCACGCAATGGTGCTCTACGTCTTCGGGCTGTGATGAACCAAGTGAAGCCACTCCGTTCGCCCCCGCGGAAGCGGGGGCCCAGTCTTGGAAGCGATCAGTGCGCTTGGCCCTGATAGGGGTCGGGATCGGTTTTCGCCGACCCCGCCCTCCGAACCGTACGGGCGGTTTTCTCGCATACGGCTCTCCAGTTGGTGGTTTCTTCATCGAGACTGTCTCGCTGATTGCCAGGCCGTGTGAAGCGCGAACAGCCCGGCATTCGCGAAGAAGGCATTAGGCCATCGCTGATGGTCGGCTCGATCGTTTCCGACGCCGGGACGGCGTTCCTGCTTGCGTAGCATGGCTCGCAGACGCCGCCGGAGCATCCGGTCGAGTTCGAGGAAGATGCTCGGATGGGCGTGCTTGAAGTAGCCGAACCAGCCCCTGAGCGTCCGATTGAGATCGCCGACGACGACCTTGAGGCTTTGCCCTCGGGTTCGCCGCGTCTTCGCACGGATCGTCTCCTTCAGCTTGTCCAGGCTCTTCTTGCGCACGTGACGGCGGCCGCACTCGAACCGATAGCCGAGGAACTCGAACCCGTTCCCCTTCTTTCGGAAGTCGGCGATCCGCGTCTTCTCGGGATGCAGCGTGAGGCCGTTCGACGCCACCCACGCCGTGACCAGCGCGAGCGCCGCTTCGGCCTCCACGTGGCTCCGGGTGAGGATGACGAAGTCGTCCGCATACCGCACCATCGGGTATCCGTGCTCGGCTATCAGCCGGTCCAGCGGATCGAGATAGATGTTGGCCAGCAGCGGGCTGATCACGGCGCCTTGCGGCGAGCCCTCGACCGGCGTCCATCTGTCCAAACCCTGCAGGATATCGGCTTTCAGCCAACTGCGGATGAGGCCGAGCACGCGGCCATCGCTGACCCGCTCCTCGACCTGCATCATCAGACGATCGTGCGGGATCGTATCGAAGTACGACTGCAGATCGGCGTCCACCACGTGGGTGTAGCCATCCTTGAGCAGCCGATCGACCTCGCGCAATGCGTCATGGCACCCGCGTCCTGGACGGAAGCCGTAGCTGCCGTCGCAGAACCCATTCTCGAAGATCGGCTCGATCACGAGTCGGACCGCCTGCTGGACGATGCGATCTTTGACCGTGGGTATCCCCAGCGGTCTCATCCTGCCATCGCCCTTCGGGATCTCGACCCGTTTGACCGCCTGCGGACGGTAGCTGTCCTCCCGCAGGGCCGTCGCCAGCTCCGACAGATACACGTCTGCCTTCGCACCGAACCGTTCTACGCTTTGCCCATCCACGCCCGCCGCGCCTTGGTTCGCCTGCACCTTGGTCCAGGCCAGCGCCAGCGTTCCGGGCGCGTACACCTTGTCGATCAACGAGTACCACTTGCCGCCTTTGACGCCGTTGCCCAGCGCCGACAGCATGCGTTCCGTCCATACCTCGGCTTCGACCCACGCCCAGTTGCGGCTGTCGTTTGGCGTCTCTGCACCTTGCTTAGCCTTCTCGGCACTGCCGGTGCTTCTCTGCTCTGGCATGCTCTTCACGCCTCCACCTTCCTGCCCTGCCTTTCCTCGGACGGGTTTTGCTAGCCCCTCCTTCAGTGGCCCATGCACCGGACCACAACGGTACTATGCGGGCTCTGACTCCTCGCCGGCTCGCACACGCCGGCAAGGCCTCTCTGCTTCCTTTGCTTTGCCGTCCGAGCATCCCGCCCCCAACCACGCCATGGGCCCGGGCATCACCATCTCATCCACGTCGGTGTGTCCGGCCGGGTGTTGCCACCCAGGCTTCGCCTTGGAACCGCGGACTCGCCGCACCACAACGCCGAAACGGGTTCGTTATCCTGCAGGCTGCTCGTTCGCCTCCGGCTGCTCTCCACCCCGCCTCCCGCATTCCCGCAGTTGGACGACGCAGTTGCCTTCGGCTACATGTGGCGTGACCTCACATGGGTGGGACTTTCACCTCCTGACAAAGCAACATCACAGACGCACGGTCCCCGC
>DATBKR010000220.1:0-10890 GCA_036555805.1 Hyphomicrobiaceae bacterium
TCTACTGATGCAGCGCTCGATCGCCTGGACGGCCGCCCTCATTCTCGGCCTCGCCGTCGCCATCGCCGCCGGTCCCGCGGGCGCCCAGGTGCAGACCATGCGCGTCGGCTGGTGCGCCAAGACGGTGAGCTCGGCGGCCGCGCCGTTCGCCATTGCGACCAAGCTCGGGTGGTTCGAGAAGGACGGCATCAAGGTCACCCTGGTGCCCGTGCCGGGCTCCACCGACTGCGTGAAGCTGGTGGCGACCAGGGAGCTGCAGTCCGCCCTGCCGTCGGTCGAGCCGCTGGCGATCATCCGTCCCCAGGGCGTGAAGGCCAAGTTCTTCTATACCGCCTACCAGAGCAACATCTATGGGATCGCCGTGCCCGAAGGCAGTCCCGCGAAGTCGATCACCGACCTCAAGGGCAAGAAGATCGGCGTCATCTCCATGGGCTCGGCCGGCGTGATCGTGGCGCGCGCGCTGGCCAAGGCGGCCGGCATGAACCCTGACTCCGACATCTCCATCGTGGTCGCTGGCGAGGCCGCGCAGACGGCGGCGCTCCTCAACTCCAAGCAGATCGACGCGCTCTCGCAGTTCGACACCCAGTACGCGATGACCAACAATGCCGGCGCCAAGGTGCGCCTGCTCGACAGCCCGGAGATCAAGAAGTTCCCGTCCAACGGCTTCGTGGCGCTGGAGGAGTTCCTGAGCAACAACCGCAAGCAGGCGGTGGCGCTGGCGCGCGGCTACGCCAAGGGCCAGGTGTTCGCCATCGCCAACCCCGAGGCCGCCATCCGCATCCTGTGGGAGGTGTTTCCGCAGACCAGGGCCACCGGCAAGGACGAGGCGACCGCGCTCAGGGACGACCTCATCACGCTGGATGCGCGCGCCAAGAACTGGCGCTACGAGCCGGTCGGCGGCAAGCGCTGGGGTGACAATGTGGAGGCCAACTACCAGAGCTATCTGGACTGGCTGCTGGCCCAGGGCATCATCAAGGCCAAGGCCAACGCCAAGGATCTCGTCACCAACGACCTGCTCGACGAGGTCGACAACTTCGACCCGGTTGCCCTGGCCGCGGAGGCCAAGGCGTACAAGGCGAAGTGAGGCTGCACGTGCGTTGGGTCAAGCGAAGCGCAGACCCAACACCCGACGTAAGCGACGACTCTAGCCGCCACGCAGGCGGTGCATGTGGAGGCGTTGCGTGCCCCACCTCGGCTGGAAAGCGTGGGGCCTCACCACTTCCAGAAGGGGAACGGCGGGCTGTTCCAGGGCGATCTGCCCGAGGACCCGCCGCGGCCCCAGGGCGGCCAGCTGTCGAACTCGTCCACGGGCCCGCGCTCGCGCTGGCGGATCTTCAGGGCGCCCTGCGGCTCGTCGCTCATCACCACCACGAAGTCCGTGTCCTTCCCCGTCTCCCGGCTGGGGCCCTCATCGGAGACGATGAGCGAGGAGCCGGGCAGCACGACCTCGGAGATGACATCGAGCGACTCCTCCGTCGGCGCGATCCGCTGGAGCGCCGCGGCCGCCGCCTTCACGTCGGTCGGCGCTGCCGCCCGCCCGCCTTCGCGGCGGATCTGGGCACCGGATGACGGCTCGATGTGGGTGGGGTTGCGGTACATGGCCACCACGTTCCAGCGCATCTCCCCGGCCGTCCCAAGGTCCAGCGCGTTAAAAACGAACGTGCCGATGGGCGCCTGCGGGTCGCGGATCTGCACCGGCGCCTCGAACACGGGCATGTTGCCCTTGCGCACGTAGAGGCGCTGCGTCTTGCGGCTGACGAACACGGACACCGGAAAGGCCCTCAGCTTCGCCTCCTCGGCCGCCTGGGCGGCGCGGTCCTTGGCTGCCGCGGCGGCCTTTGCCTCTTCCCCGGCGCGCTCGGCCGCCTCGCGCTTGGCCTGCTCCTGCAGCCTGGCGGCCTGTAACTTGCCCTGCAGCTCGTCGACCCTGGCCTGCGCCTTTGCCTTGGTGGCCTGCAGCTTGCCCTGCAGCTCCTCGCGCCTGGCCTGCGCCTTCGCATTGGCAGCCTCGGCCTGCTGCGCGGCATCTGGCGTGGTGGCCTTGTCGAGCCGGCCGGCGGCATCCCTCAGCACGCTTTGCGCCCTGACGAGATCCGCCTCTCCCCCTTTCACCGCCCGGGCCGCGGCGGCCGCCTCAGAGGCGGTCCGTGCGGCGGCCGTGTGCGCATCGCGCTGGCGCCTCGCCGCCATCTCCAGCTCCGTGACCTTTTCCGCGGCGGCCCACTGCAGGAGCTGCAGATGGGTGGCCGAACCGGGCGCGATGTCGCCGCCCGGCGTCAGGGCGGCAAGCCTGGTGCTGCGCTGCGCCGCCACCGCCAGCTCGCGCGGCACCGGCTTGGGCTTGAACAGCGCCGGCTGGGCGATGTCGCTCGGCCGCATGTCCTCGCGCACGATCAGCACCCGCATGCCGAGGTCGGTCATGCCGTAAAGTCGCTGGGCGAACCCCGTAGGGAGCCGCACGCAGCCGTGCGAGGCGGGATGGCCGGGCAGGATGCCCGCGTGCAGGGCGATGCCGGTCCAGGTGATGCGCTGCATGAACGGCATCTCGCCGTCCTCGTAGAGGTTGGAGCGGTGGTCCTCCTTCTTCTGCACGATGGTGAAGATGCCGGCCGGCGTCTCGTAGCCGGCCGCGCCGCTCGACACCGGCGCCTCCAGGATCTTGCCCTCGGCGTCGTAGATCGAAACGCGCTGGTCGCTGAGCGAGACCACCGCCAGGATCGGCTTGGCCGCTGCGTCGTACCTTCCCCGGCCGCCCTGGGCGCCGGCCGACTCGATGCCCAGCGCCAGCAAACCGGCCGCGAGCCCGCCGGCCCCGATCAGCGACGCGCCCGCTCTGCCCGCATCCTGCCTCCATCGCCGAAATCGGGAATCGGTGTTCACCTGCACTTTCGACAACGCGGTAAGCTCCTCGAGTGAGCCGTGACTGTACCCATAGATGCTACAGCGAACGCGCCACGCGCAGCCCTACCATGTCGAGGCGGACCTCGGGAGCCGTCGCATAGCGATAGGCTGAACGCAGAAGCTGCGGGAAATAGTTCCACGAGCCGCCGCGCAGAATGCGCAGGCCGCAGTCGCGCGCCCCCACCGCCGATCCGTCGGTGGGCGCGCCCCGGTAGCTGTCCCTGTAGCAGTCCTGCACCCACTCCCACACGTTGCCGTGCATGTCGTAGAGCCCGAAGGCGTTGCGGCGAAAGGTGCCCACCTCGACCGTCTTCTGGCGGAAGATGCCCATCTTGCCGCCGCCGTAGACGAAATTCGCGTCGTAGTTGGCCTGCTGGTAGTTGATGGTGGCCCCGGTCGAGAACGGCGGATGCGGCGCCGCGGCGTCGGTAATGCCGCGCGCGGCGTACTCCCATTCCGCCTCCGTGGGCAGCCGGTAGGGCTTGCCCGTCTTGCGCGCAAGCCAGGCGGCGAATTCCGTGGCGTCGTGCCAGGAAACGTTGATCACCGGCCGCCGTCCGCGGCCCCAGCCCTCGTCGCTGGGCCGGTGCTTGCAGCCGCCCTCGGCCAAGCAGGCGTCCCATTCGGCGAAGGTCACCTCGAATTTGCCGATGGCGAACGCGCGCATCGTGACCTTGTGCTGCGGTCCCTCGTTGCGGCCGCGGCCGACCTCGCTCTCCGGCGAGCCCATCATGAACGCGCCGGCGGGCACGACGACCATCTCCGGGCAGCCGCCGCAATCGCGGAACGGGCGTCCGCCGCCGCCCGGTTCTTCCGCTCGCTTGCCCTGGGCTCCGGCGTGAGACGACAGAAGCACCAGAAGTACCAGTGCTACTCCAGTGCGAACCATGGGGGATCGGTTGCCGTCATCGATGCGGGGGTGATCCGTTGCGTGTGCTCTTGCCGCGTGGGGTCTTTCTAACGCCGCGGGCTGCGCAAGAAAAGGCGCGGTTTGCCCGTCGATGCTTTCGCTTGCAGCCTTTTCAAGCTCCAGCATAAAGACGGCAAACGCGGGGTAAATTTCCGGCGGCATGAGGACATGGACGCTGCGGCGCCCAGCGCGTAGGTTGAGGCGTCAACCCCGTCTGAGCTTTCCCCGCATGAGCTTCGTCGAGCGTTTCGCCCTCTGGTCGCCTGAGCAGAAGGAGGCGGCGGCCGGTGTCCTGCGCCGCGTCGAGGAGCAGGGGCTGGAAGTGGTGCGCGTGGCCTTCCCGGACCAACACGGGCTCCTGCGCGGCAAGGCGCTGATGGCGGGCGAGACGGCAGGCGCGTTCCGCACCGGCGTCAGCATCACCAGCTCGCTGTTCGCCAAGGACACCGCCAACAGGACGGTATTTCCGGTGTGGAGCGCGGGCGGCGGCTTCGGACTCGCGGCATTCGAAGGCGCGGGCGATGTGATCATGGTGCCTGACCCGCTTACCTTCCGGTTGCTGCCCTGGGCGCGCAAGACCGGCTGGCTCCTGGCCGACGTCTACCTGCCCGACGGCCGCCCGGTGCCCTACGCCACGCGCCATATCTGCCGGAGCGCGCTCGCACGGCTCGCCGCGGCGGGCTTCGACTACATCGCCGGCCTGGAGGTGGAGTTCCACGTCTTCCGGCTGGAAGCCGACCGCATGTGGCCCGAGGAGGCGGGCCAGCCCGGCAGGCCGCCGCTGGTCTCCATTCTCACGCAGGGCTACCAGTATCTCTCCGAGCTGCGCTTCGACCAGCTTGAGCCTGCGGTGGAGCTCATCCGCGCCGACATCCTGGCCCTCGGCCTGCCGCTGCGATCGGTGGAATGCGAATTCGGCCCCAGCCAGTGCGAATTCACGTTTCAGGCGCAGGCGGGCCTGGAGCCGGCCGACACCATGGTGCTGTTCCGCAGCGCGGCGAAGCAGATCTGCCGCCGCCACGGCCTGCACGCCACCTTCATGTGCCGGCCGCGCATCCCCAACGTCATGTCGTCGGGCTGGCACCTGCACCAATCGCTCAAGGACCGCCGGAGCGGCGCCAATGCCTTCATGCCGGCGCGGGCGGGCGAACTGCTCTCCGACAGGGGACGGCACTTCCTGGCGGGGCTCCTCAAGCACGCGCGCGCCGGCGCCGTGTTCACCACGCCGACGCTCAACGGCTACAAGCGCTTCCGTTCGCACTCCCTGGCGCCCGACCGGGCCATCTGGGGCCATGACAACCGCGGCGTCATGGTGCGCGTGCTGGGCGGCGCCGGCGACGCAGCCACGCGTCTGGAGAACCGCGTCGGCGAGCCCGCCGCCAACCCCTACCTCTACATGGCCTCCCAGGTGCTGGCCGGTCTCGACGGCCTGGAGCGCCGCCTTGATCCCGGCCCGTCAGCGGATGCACCCTACGATGCCCAGGCGGAATTCCTGCCCAAGAGCCTCGCCGAGGCGGTGTCGGCGCTGCGCGGCGACGCTTTCTTCCGCGAAGCCCTGGGCACCGGCTTCGTCGACTATCTCCTCACCATCAAGCAGGCCGAGATCGCTCGTTTCCAGGCCGAGGTGACGGAATGGGAGCAGCGCGAATATTTCGAGACGTTCTGAAACCGGGGTCAGACCCCTCGCCTCCGGCTTTCGATTTCAGCGAAGGCGGCCAGGCGAGGGGTCTGACCCCGCTCACACCGAGAACCTGCGAACGTGACGGCCCGCAACATCCTCTTCATCATGTGCGACCAGCTGCGCTGGGACTACCTGTCCTGCGCAGGCCACCCGTACCTTGCGACCCCCAACATCGACGCACTGGCCGCCCGCGGCGTGCGCTTCACCCGCGCCTACGTGCAGTCGCCCGTGTGCGGGCCCTCGCGCATGAGCTTCTACACCGGCCGCTACGTAGCCTCGCACGGTGCAACCTGGAACGGCGTGCCACTCAAGGTCGGGGAGATGACGCTGGGCGACTACCTGCGCCCGCGGGGCGTGCAGACCGTGCTGGCCGGCAAGACCCACATGCGCGCCGACCGGGAGGGCATGGAACGGCTCGGGATCGACCCCCAATCCATCATCGGCGTGCGCGTCTCCGAGTGCGGTTTCGACCCGTTCGACCGCGACGACGGCCTGCACGCAGAGGGGCCCGACGGGCGCTACGACCCGCAGCAGCCGCGCTACGAGCGCTATCTCAACGAGAAGGGCTATGGCGGTGCCAATCCCTGGCACGCTTGGGCCAACGCCGCCGAGGGCAAGGATGGCGCGCTCGCCTCCGGCTGGGCCATGCGCCACGCCCGCAAGCCGGCGCGGGTGAAGGGGGAGGACTCGGAGACGCCCTACATGACGCGCCGGGCCATGGAGTTCATGGCCGGAGCCGGCGACGCGCCCTGGTGCCTCCACCTCTCCTATGTCAAGCCGCACTGGCCCTACATCGCCCCGGCTCCCTACAACGCCCTCTACGGCCCCGCACAGGCCCTGCCCGCGGTGCGCAGCGCGGCGGAGCGCGCCGACCCGCACCCGGTCTATCGCGCCTTCATGGACATGCGCGTGGCCCGCGCCTTCTCCCGCGACGAAGTGCGAGCCGAGGTGGTGCCCGCCTACATGGGCCTCATCAGGCAGATCGACGACCAGCTCGGCCTCCTCTTCCGGTTCATGGAGGAGCGCGGCCTGCTGAGGAATACCCTGATCGTCTTCACCTCGGACCACGGCGACTATCTCGGCGACCACTGGCTGGGCGAGAAGGACCTGTTCCACGACCCTTCCGCCAAGATTCCCCTCATCGTCTGCGATCCCTCGCCGGAGGCCGATGCCACCCGCGGCACGACCTGCGACGCGTTGGTCGAGGCCATCGACCTCGTGCCCACGTTCCTCGAGGCGCTGGGCGCCGACTGGCGCGCGCAGTCGCACCGGCTGGAGGGCCGCTCGCTGGTGCCGTTCCTGCACGGCGGCGCCCCCGCCGAATGGCGGCGCTGCGTCTTCAGCGAGTACGACTATTCCATGCTCCCGGTGGCGACGCAGCTCGGCGTCGCGCCGCGCGATGCGCGCCTGTTCATGGTGGCAGACGCGCGCTGGAAGTACGTGCACGCGCCCGGCTTCCGGCCGATGCTGTTCGACCTCGTGAACGACCCGCAGGAGCTCTCCGACCTGGGCGCCGACCCCGGATACGAGGGCGAGCGTCGGCGGCTTGCGGCGGAGCTGGCAGAGTGGGGCCTGCGTCTGTCGCAGCGCACCACCCGCTCCGACGCCGAGATAGCGGCCGCGCGCGGCAAGTCCCAGCGCAAGGGCATCCTGGTTGGCGTCTGGGAGGAGAGCGAGCTCCCCGAAGAGCTGTGGAGCGCCTACCGCGGCGGTCGCGATGCGTAGGGTGCGATAAGGCGAAGCCGCATTGCGCCGCCACTCCTCAACGTGCGCAGACCGCTGCAATGCGGGCTGAAGCCCTATTGCACCCTACGATTCTGGCGCGGCAGGAGCGACGTCATGCGCCCGTTGCGTTTGCCGACCCGGCGGTGAATTGTGCGCGTGAAGCAGAAGCCGAACCAAACGCCGGCGATCTCCAGCCGGGAGAAACGAGGGAACGCATGCTCCGCAGCTCCATCCGAACCTTGACGCTCGCCTTAACCGCCGCGGCCGCAGTTGCGGCCGCCGCCGCCCCAGCCTCCGCGCAAACGGCGGAGCAGACCATCCGCATCGTGTTCCCATTCACGGCGGGCGGCTCCGGCGACGCGCTGGCGCGCCTGATCGCCGAGCACCTGCGCGCCGCGCTCAAGCAGCCCGTCATCGTCGAGAGCCGCACTGGCGCCCAGGGCCGCATCGGCGTCAAGGAGGTCAAGGCCGCCGCACCCGACGGCAACACCATCCTGCTCACGCCGGTGGCGCCCATGTCGGTCTACCAGCACGTCTACAAGGCGCTCGCCTACGACCCCATTGCCGACTTCGCGCCCGTCTCGCAGGTGGCGACCTTCGATTTCTCCGTCGCGGTAAGCCAGCAGGTCCCTGCGGGCAACCTCAAGGAGCTGGTGGCGTGGGTGAAGGCCAACCCCGACCAGGGCAGCTACGGCACGCCCGGCGCCGGCACGCTGCCGCATTTCCTGGCGGTCTCGTTCGCCAGGTCCTCGGGCCTGGACCTGCGCCACGTGGGCTACCGCGGTTCGGCGGCGGCCCTCACCGATCTCATCGGCGGCCAGATCCCCATACTGGTCACCACAACCGCCGATGTCCTGGAGGCGAACAAGGCCGGCCGCATCAAGGTGCTGGCGACCTCGGGCGCCTCCCGCTCGCCGTTCCTGCCGGAGGTGCCCACCCTCAAGGAGGCGGGCTTCGATCTGGTGGCCACCGGCTGGTACGGCGTCTTCGCCCCCGCCAGGACACCGCCCGACGTGGTGGCACGCCTGAGCGCGGCCGTGGCGGCATCGGTGAAGACGCCGCAGGTCAAGGAGCGCCTGCTGGCCTTCGGTCTGGTCCCCACCGGCACCACGGCCGCCGAGCTCGGCAGGATCCAGAAGGCCGACTCCGAGCTCTGGGCGCCCGCCGTCAAGGCCTCGGGCTTCTCGCCCGCGCAGTAGGTGCGGGAGGCGTGAGCAGCGCCAGCAGGCGGCTCGCCGCCTGCATCTCGGCCCAGCGGCGGTCGCGGCGCGCCCTGGCCTCCGCGTCCTCGCCCCATTGGCCGATCTGCCAGTCCTCGTCGATGTGCGCCGCCGCCCAGGCCTCCTCGGCGGTGAGCCGGCCGCGGCCGTGCGCCAGCGCCAGCAGCGCCGAGCCCGTCAGGGTGGTCATGACGTGGTGCGCCGCCAGGGAGAACGCGTCCAGGCCCGCCAGGATGCCCTCGACGGCAGCCGTGGCCGCCTGCGGCTGGGCCACGGGCACGACGCCCGCCCCGACGCTCAGGTGCATGCCCAGGTCCGCGCGCGCCCACGCCAGCACAGGGTCCCACGCCACGGCCTGCCGGCGCGCCAGCTCCTGTTCATGCGGCGCCGAGGCGCGGTAGCAGAGGAGATCGCTGCCCGCGTACTTGACGATCTCGGCGCGAACCTCGGCCTCGCGACCCGTCACGCCGTCCAGAGCCGAGTTGGCGAGCCGCGTCAGCGGCATGGTGGCGGGGTCGATCCGCTCGCCCTGCGCGGCCCATTCGGCCGCCAGCGCCTCCGCCAGGCACCGGCTCGGCACGGCCACCTCCTTCCGCGCCGGCGTGCGCGCCGGCCTCCCGTCGAGCAGGACGCGGAAGCCCGCCGGGGTGCCCTCCACCGAGGCCGCGCGGTAGAGCCGTTTCGGCCGCGGGGTCATGCCTCGGCCTCCTGTGACCGAGAGGCGACGGCGCCACCTGGATTTGCAGGCTTCATTTGTCTTCCGATGATCTTTCTGCTGACGTGCGTGCGGTTTTCGCACTATGGTAACACCCTTCGTTTTCACAGGCGCCGCTTGATTCCACTAATGGAATCCATTACATGGACAGCGACAAGTTCGAATGGGACGATACCAAGGCTCAGGCGAATCTCAGGAAGCACAGGATCAGCTTCCGCGCTGCAAGCCGCGTGTTCGACGATCCCCTGGTGATCATTGAGCAGGACCTGAGCGAGGACTATGGCGAGGACCGGTTTGTCGCCGTTGGACGTGTGGACGGCCTGCTCGTGGCTGTAGCCTATACCGAGCGCGGCGACTGCATCCGGATCATTTCAGCGCGCAAGGCGAACGCCAATGAGCGAAGGACGTACAGTCAGGGCTAGGCGCCTCAAGGCCGCAACGCTCGTCGAGGTGCTGCCGGACGGGACCATGCGGCCGTTCCCGCCGGACGAGAGCGACTGGGCAGCGCTCCGGCGGATGACCGAGGAGGAGATCAACGCCGCCGCGCTCACCGATCCGGACAACCCGCCGCGCACGCCCGAGCGCGAGAAGCACCTGAAGCGGGTGCCGCAGGTGAAAGTGATGCGCCGCGCGCTGCATCTGACACAGGAGGAGTTCGCCCAGCGCTTCCACATACCGCTCGGCACGCTGCGCGACTGGGAGCAGGGCAAGACCCAGCCCGACCAGACCGCCCGCGCCTACCTCAGGGTGATCGCACGCAACCCCAAGGCGGTGCTGGAGGCGCTGGAGGCAGGGCGTAGCGCTTGAGTTATTACATGAATTTCCGCCGACGAAACGCGGTGACATCTTCCTTGGACAACTCGAACCACTCGCCATTCTTTCGCTTGGCGTCGAACCGCCTGTGCCAGTAGACCTCGATGCCTTCGGGATCATCGGTCCTGATCTCGTGCACCCTCTTCGCTTGCTCAGGTAGCTGAATTGAAAGCTCGCGTTCCCTGCGACCAACGTGGTTCGTCTTGCCGATCTTGTAGAATCTTCCGGACTTCAGGAGATAGACGAAGCCGTCCTTAATTGCGTCGGGACCTGCGTCGGCGTCAGTGCGCTCATTCTCGACGGCACTCGCCTCACGACACATTTCCTGCACGTCATCATGACCCGCATGAGTGCCACAATATGCAACCACCTTACGAACAATATCAGCCTTTCTCCCCAGACGACGGTCGAAGATTCGGTGGCTTGGGAACTGCGCATCGTAGGTTCCCTTGACGCGGATATCCGCATGGGTTGGAAAGCGCCCGAGTTCACGACACAAAGTCACAATGTGCTGGATTAATTCAGCTTCTTGCCAAGCTTCAGGAGCTTGATTGGGTGCGAGGCCCGCCTCTTTCTGAGCATCGCCGAATCGGGGCCAGTATTTTCTCCAATGGTGCTCCTTAATGCCGGCTTCCTTCTCAAGGCGAAGGCGACCAAGCGGCGTTCCGCCATTCAGCCCGGCTGTCCGTCGGATTTCATCCAGAATGTACTCCTTGTCCATCGGACCCCGCACCTCCAGCTGCCAACAATCCATTGCTAATTGTGCCTGTGTCTTTATGCGTCTCGATCCGCATCGAACCTTCCCGAATCGAGCCCCAGCAGCTCCCACGTGCGCTGCATGTGCTCGGGCAGCGGGGCGGTGACGTCGATCTCGGGCTCGCCAGCCACCGGATGCGGAATGACGAGGCGACGGGCATGCAGGTGC
>DATBKR010000221.1:0-2247 GCA_036555805.1 Hyphomicrobiaceae bacterium
TCCGGCGCCGTGGTGGGCCTGTGCCCCATCACCGAGGCCAACCTCGGCGACGGCATCTTCCCGGCCACGGAGTTCCTGCTGTCGGGCGGTCGGTTCGCAATCGGCAGCGACAGCAACGTGCGCATCGCGGCCAACGAGGAGCTGCGCACGCTGGAATATGGCCAGCGCCTGCGAGACCGCCGGCGCAACTGCCTGGGCACGCCCGCCACGTCCACCGGCGGCGCGCTCTGCGACGCGGCCCGCAGCGGCGGGGCGCAAGCCCTGGCACTCGACGAGCAGGCCCGCTCCCCCGGCCTTGCCGCAGGCCAGACCGCCGACATCGTGGCGCTCGATGCCGCCCATCCCGCCATCGTCGGGCGTACGGGCAATGCCGTACTCGATGCATGGGTCTTCGCCGCCGGCCACGCCGTGCGCCACGTGTTCGCCGCCGGCCGCCGCGTCGTCATCGACGGTCGGCACACCGGCGCCGACGCGATCCGCGCCCGCTATGCCGCGACAGCCGATCGCCTGCTCCACAGCATTTGAAGGCACCTGTCATCCCGGACGGAGCAATACGAGCCAATGGCGAGCAGCGCTCCGATCCGGGACCTCCGCGAGGTCCGACTCGCTTCACGAGGTCCCGGATAGTCTCGCCCCCGCGGGGCTCGACTTCCGGGATGACAGGTGAAAGCGAGTCACCCGCTGCGCTCGCCCAGCGCGCCCTTGAGTGCGCGCATGTAGGCGCGGATGCGGGCGGCGTTCACGCCGTAGTCGCGCGTGCCCTTGCGGCTGGCGGAGCGCATGTCGATTCGGGCCCCGCCATTGGCGGGCCTGACCCGGATGACGACATCGTCGGTGAAACCGAACCAGCGGCTGCGCTGGCACGCCTCGATGTGCCCCTCGCCCGCAGATGCGGCAACGACCATCCAACCCGGCATCGATCGCGCCACGGCCAGCGCCGCGCCGAAGGCCTGTTGCACCGGGAGCGTCGTGAAGATCGGCGCGATGTCCGGATAGGCGGCGCGCTGCAGCTGCGAGAGCCGGGGCTCGTCCGTGTCCAACCTGTCGGCGCTCTCCCGCGCGCGTGCGGCCTCGGTCGCCTCGAACGCCGGCCGATGGTCGGTATCGGTGGCGATGTCGTGGATGGCGGGCAGCGTGCGGCGGATATAGGCGTACTGCAGCGGCAGCCAGGCGAGCACCGCGCCCACGGCGAGCACGATGCCCAGCATCGCCAGCGTGCGCGGTCCGAGCTTCGACCGGCCCAGCGCCAGCGTTGCGACGGTCACGACGGCGGCCACGGCCGCCGCCACGCCGGATGCGGGAAAAATCCGGTACAGGCTGACGCTGTACGGCCACCAGCCCAGCCGCGAGCCGAGCGGGGCGAGCGCGAGCAGGCACAGCGCGGCGCCCAACGCGACAGCCGAGGCAACGGGACCGACGTTCTGCAAGCGCATGCCGAATCCTGCTGGGATGCGCGTGACAGTTGGGGCGCCCAGGGCGCCCCGTCAATTCTCCTCAGGCACATAAGGATAAGGACGCCCGGAAGCCGCCCGCAGCTCACCGCTGCGCCATGGCGACCGCGTCCGGCGGTGCGGTCACCCAGGCCTTGCCGCCCAGGCCCAGCCGGTAGCCCACCTCGAACAGCGCTTTCATGTAGGCGGGGTCGAACGACTGCGTGCTCTGGGCCGTGAAGCTGGCCGGGATGGACGCCAGCCGGAACTCGGCGCCGTCGCGCTGGGTCATGGCATAGATGCGGTTGATGTCGCCCAGCCCCTGGTTCTTGGTCACGGTAAACAGCGATCTGGCGCTGATGGCGAGCGTGTTGGGCGGCACGGCCTCGTACACCGGCGCCAGCTTGCCGTTGCGCACGACATAGACGCGGCGAATCGGAGGCTGGGCATAGAAGCTGTCGAACGTCCTGAGCGAGAACTGCGCCGGCGCCAGGAATACCTGCCGCGTCGGGCCGCCGTCGACATGCATCTCCTCGAAGGTCTCAGCGTCTGCCCGCACCTTGATGTGCACCGGCGGGAAGATGCCGGGGATCGACGCGGACGCCAGCAGCACGTCGCGGAACAGCTGGGCCGCGGCTGGGTCGCGCCCTGCGGCAGCCGCGATCTCGCCCATGTTCCAGATCACCTGCCGCTGCGCGTCGAGGTTGGTCGTGCCGATCATGAGCAGCCGGCCGTTGCGATATTCCCGCGCGATCTCCCCCAGCATCCGGCGGTTCACGTGCTTGGCGATCAGCGTGCGCAGCGGTCCCGAGTCGGC
>DATBKR010000222.1:0-4849 GCA_036555805.1 Hyphomicrobiaceae bacterium
ACCACGCGGCCCCAGTTGGGGTCGCAGCCGGCGATGGCGGTCTTGACCAGCGGCGAGTTGGCGATGGCGAAGCCGATGCGGCGCGCGGCGGCGTCGGTCTCGGCGCCCGAGACCTCGATGGTGACGAACTTGCTGAGGCCCTCGCCGTCCTTCACCACCATCAGCGCCAGCTCGAGCATCAGGTCGTGCAGCGCCGCGGCGAAAGCCTGCCCGTCAGCGCCCGCCGCATCGGCGATGCACGGTGCGCCGCGCGCCGCGGCGGCACCGGTCGCGAAGGCGAGCACGGTGTCGCTGGTGGAGGTGTCACTGTCGATGGTGATGCAGTTAAAGGTTTTGTCCGCACCTGACGCCAGCATCGCCTGCAGCGCTGGCTGGGCCACGGGGGCATCGGTGAAGATGTAGACCAGCATGGTGGCGAGGTCCGGCGCGATCATGCCGGCGCCCTTCGCGAAGCCGTTGAGCACCACCTCCGCGCCGCCGAGGAGCACGCTGCGCGTGGCAAGCTTGGGGAACGTGTCGGTGGTCATGATCGCGCGCGCCGCCGAGTGCCAGGCGTCCGGCGCCGCCGCCTTGGCGAGGCCGTCCAACAGGTGCGCGAACTTGGAGGCGTCGAGCGGCTCGCCGATCACCCCCGTGGAGGAAACGTAGACCTCGCCGGCCGCGCACCCCACGGCCGCCGCAGCCGCCTCTGCCGTCATGCGCGTGGCCTCGGCGCCGCGCTTGCCGGTGAAGGCATTGGCGTTGCCCGAGTTGACCACCAGCGCCCGCGCCGTGCCCTTGGCGAGGTTCTGGCGGCACCACACCACCGGCGCCGAGCTGGTCTTGGACTGCGTGAGTACGCCTGCGACGGTCGTGCCTGGATCGAGCACCGCCAGCATCAGGTCGGTGCGGTCGGCGTAGCGGATGCCGGCGGCGCAGGCGGCAAATCGCACGCCCGACACCTGCGGCATCTCGGGAAGCCGTTCCGGCGCGAACGGCGAGAGCGGGGCGGTCGACCTGGCCATGGCAGCAGCCTTTCACGGGTGTGAGGTGGCGCGTCCCATGTATCCGATCTTAACGATGTGCCTCAATGGGGGTCAGACCCCTCGCGCACAAGGGTGGAGTTTCCATCGAGAGGTCGGAGGCGAGGGGTCTGACCCCCATCCTGCCACATGCGCGAGGGGTCTGACCCCGGCTCGCAGCCCGGCCATAGGCGGAGGGCATCCTTCGTTGACAAGGCGGGTGCCGGTCCTTATCTGAGGATGGGCCCAGCGGGACCAGCAGCTGCAGGCGCTTCTCCGCGCGGGTTTTGGCAATCTCCCCCGCTTCGAGAATGTGCCTCCGACGGCCGTCTCCCCCGCGCCCGCAGGGTTGTTGCGGGGTTCTGGCCGACGGCTCAACTCGCAGCGATTCAACGGGAATTCGCCATATGCTGTCTTTCGGCGCGCTTGCTGCCAAGGTGTTCGGGTCGGCCAACGACCGCAAGATAAAGGCCTACCGGCCGCGCGTGGAGGCCATCAACGCCCTCGAACCGGAGCTGGAGAGCCTCACCGACGCCGAACTGAGGGCTCGCACCGAGACCTTCCGCAGAGAGCTGGCCGAGGGCGCCGATCTCGACGGCCTCCTGGTGCCGGCCTTCGCGACCGTGCGCGAGGCGGCCAAGCGCACGCTGGGCCAGCGTCATTTCGACGTGCAGCTCGTTGGCGGCATGGTCCTGCACCAGGGCAAGATCGCCGAGATGAAGACCGGCGAAGGCAAGACGCTGGTGGCCACGCTGCCCGTCTACCTCAACGCGCTGGCCGGGCGCGGCGTGCACGTCGTGACCGTCAACGACTACCTCGCCAAGCGCGACGCCGAGTGGATGGGGCGCGTCTACAAGTTCCTCGGGCTGAGCGTCGGCTGCATCGTGCACGAGCTGGACGACGACCAGCGGCGCGAGCAGTACGCCTGCGACGTGACCTACGGCACCAACAACGAGCTGGGCTTCGACTACCTGCGCGACAATATGAAGATGAGCGCCAGCGAGATGGTGCAGCGCGGTCACGCCTACGCCATCGTCGACGAGGTGGACTCGATCCTGATCGACGAAGCGCGCACCCCGCTCATCATCTCCGGCCCGGTGGAGGACCGCTCCGACCTCTACAACGCGCTCGACGAGGTCGTGAAGCAGCTGATGGTGGAGCACGCCAAGATCGCCGCCACCTTCCCCAAGACGGACAGCAAGGAGGAGCTGAAGGAGCTGATCAAGGCCCGCGGCCTCTACGAGCTCGACGAGAAGCAGCGCCAGGTCTCGTTCACCGAGACCGGCAACGAGCACATGGAGCAGCTGCTGGGGGAGAAGGGCCTGCTCAAGGGCGAGTCGCTCTACGACATCGAGAACGTCTCGGTGGTGCACCATGGCAACCAGGCGCTCAAGGCGCACGCCCTGTTCCTGCGCGACCGCGACTACATCGTGAAGGCCGGCGAGGTGATCATCATCGACGAGTTCACCGGCCGTATGATGCATGGTCGCCGCTACTCCGACGGCCTGCACCAGGCGCTGGAGGCCAAGGAGCACGTCAAGATCCAGCCCGAGAACCAGACGCTCGCCTCCATCACCTTCCAGAACTACTTCCGCCTCTACGAGAAGCTCGCCGGCATGACCGGCACGGCCCTCACCGAAGCCAACGAGTTCCTCGACATCTACAAGCTCGACGTGCTGGAGGTGCCCACCAACATGCCGGTGGACCGCACCGACGAGCACGACGAGGTCTACCGCACCGCCGCCGAGAAGGCGCGCGCCATCGTGGCCGAGATCGCCGACTGCCGCCGCCGGGGGCAGCCGATCCTGGTCGGCACGGTTTCGATCGAGAAGTCGGAGCACCTTTCCGCGCTGCTCAAGGACCGCAAGTACATCCGCGAGCTGGGCCAGTACATGAAGAAGCTGGCGGACGGGCTCAGGGACGGCAAGGAAGACGAGCTCAAGCGCCACCTCAGCGATGTCGGCGCGTATCTCGGAGATCTGGGCCGCAACGGCAGCGGCGACCCGGTCCCGCACCAGGTGCTCAACGCCCGCTACCACGAGCAGGAGGCGAATATCATCGCCCAGGCCGGCGTGCCCGGCACCGTAACCATCGCCACCAACATGGCCGGTCGCGGCACCGATATCCAGCTCGGCGGCAACGACCGCTTCCGCGCCCGCGACTGGCTGAAGGAGGAAACCGATGCAGGCCGCATAGCGGCCCTCTACCGCCACGACGACGTCGAACCGCTGAGGAAGTGGGTGGACGACGTGCTCCATGCCGGCGACGACTGGGTCGATGCGCGCCTGCGCCAATGGGTGGACGGCAAGGTCGCCGACTGGTGCAAGGCCCAGAGCGCCGGCGACCAGGACCCGAGCGAGCGGGAGACGGCCAGGGAGCGAGCGCGCATCCTGGGCGACAAGCGCGCCATGGCGCTGGCCCGCGCCGAGCTGGCCCGCGAGTACGCCGCGAGCGCCAAGGCCGCGGGCCTGCGCAACGGGCACGATAGCGGTGTGGCCGCCGATTGGTTCGACACGGGTCTGCGCGATGAGGCGCAGGATTGGCTGCGCGATGCCGGGCGCACGTGGAGTTTCGGTGCGGTCAACGAGACCCTGTTCCGTTTCATGAGCGAGGCCCTGCGCGCCTGGATCGTCCAGGAGACCGAGGCCGGCCGGCCGCCGGGCGCGGCCGACATCGCCGCGCGACGCGCCGCCATTGTCGAGACCTTCGTGGCCGTCAGGGCCAGGTGTGCCGAGATCCAGGCGGATGTCGCCATTAAGAAGCAGCAGGCGATCGACGCCGGCGGGCTCTACATCATCGGCACCGAGCGGCACGAGAGCCGGCGCATCGACAACCAGCTGCGCGGCCGCTCCGGCCGCCAGGGCGACCCGGGACGCTCCAAGTTCTACCTCTCGCTCGAAGACGACCTGATGCGCATCTTCGCCTCGGAGCGCATGGACAGCATGCTGAAGCATCTCGGCCTCAAGGAGGACGAGGCGATCGCGCATCCCTGGGTCAACAAGGCGCTGGAGAAGGCGCAGCAGAAGGTCGAGGCGCGCAACTTCGACATCCGCCGCCACCTCTTGCGCTACGACAACGTGATGAACGACCAGCGCAAGGTGATCTATTCCGAGCGCAAGGACCTGATGGCGGCGAACGACCTCAGCGATGACGTCAAGCAGATGCGCGAGGAGGTCATCAACGACCTCATCACGCGCTACATCCCGGAGAAGGCCTTCCCCGAGCAGTGGGAGACCACCGGCCTGCACGAGGAGGTGTTGCGCATCTTCGGCATCAACCTGCCGATCGCCGACTGGGCCAAGGAGGAAGGCATCGCGGAGGATGCGCTGCGCGAGCGCCTGACCGATGCGGTCGAGCGCAAGATGGCGGAGAAGGCCGTGCGCTACGGTCCGGATGTCATGCGCGTCATGGAGAAGAACCTGCTGCTGCAGCTCCTGGACCAGAACTGGAAGGAGCACCTGCTGGCGCTCGACCACCTGCGCCACGGCATCGGTCTGCGCGCATACGCACAGCGCGACCCGCTGAACGAATACAAGGGCGAAGCCTTCGACATGTTCGAAGGCATGATGGCCCGGCTGCGCGAGCAGATCACCCAGCTGCTGTCGCTGTTCGAGATCCGCCAGCAGGAGGCGCCGCCGCCCCAGGCGCCGCAGCCAGCGCAACCGCCGCGGTCCGCCGGCGGCAACGGCGCCGATCCCGGCAACCCGGCGAGCTGGAAGAATGTCAGCCGCAACGCAGCCTGCCCCTGCGGGTCGGGCAAGAAATACAAGCACTGCCACGGCAAGCTCGCGAGCGGGTTCTAGGCAACTCCATCACTGTCACCCCGGACGGCCGCGCGTGCCGCGCGG
>DATBKR010000223.1:0-2694 GCA_036555805.1 Hyphomicrobiaceae bacterium
GCCGCGCATCCTGGGCTACGAGTCGAAGTGGATCCCGGAGAGCCCCTACTGGACCCAGATCGGCTACCGCGAGACCACGCTGGGCGACCAGCAGCAGCAGCAGCTGATCGACAACTCGGCACGCCTGTTCGAACGGCTGGGGTGCCGCGACTACGCCCGCTTCGACTTCCGCGCGGATGCCAAGGGCGAGATCAAGCTGCTGGAGGTCAACCCCAACCCAGGCTGGTGCTGGGACGGCAAGATGAACCTGATGGCCAGCTTCCAGGGCCTGCGCTACTCGGACATGCTGGGCCAGATCCTGCAGGCGGCAGTGGAGCGGCTCGGCGTCACCGCCAGGCCGGCGCAGGCCACCGCCAACGGCAACGGGCACGCCGCCGCGGCGTAGGGCGGATTAGCGCGAAGCGCGTAATCCGCCGATTTTCGCCGGCTGAACACGGCGGGTTACGGCCTTCGGCCTAACCCGCCCTACCCCTTCGCCGCGGCGCTCACCGCTCTGAGCAGGGCCAGCAGCGCCGCGTTGAGCGGGGTCGGCACCCCCAGCCGATGGCCCGCGGCCACGATGGCGCCGGTGAGGGCTTCCACCTCCAGCGTGCGGCCGGCGAGGCGGTCGAAGTACATGGAGGTGCCGAGTTCGGGGCCGAACGTGCAGAGCTTGGTCATGGTTCGGACCGGCTCGTCGGGGGCCAGCCTGGCGCCATCGGCGCGCGCCACTGCCACCGCCTCCTCCAGCACCGCCAGGCACAGGGCATGGATATCCGGCCGGCGCAACACCTCCTGCCGCCGCAGCGTGAGGCAGGTCATGGGGTTGGCGACGGCGTTGATGAGCAGCTTGCGCCACGCCTGGGTCTTGAAGTCGGCGATCAGCCGGACCGAGAGGGAGGTGCCCGCCAGCAGCTCGGCGAACGCGCGGCCGCCGGCGTCATCCGCCGCCTCCATGTCGGCCGCGCCGCCCACAGGGCGCATGCGCACCCGATCCGGGGCCAGCCGCTCGCCGTTGAAATAGACCATGATGGGCACAGCGGTGGCCTCGCCGATGAAGGGGGCGACGCGGGCCGCGTGGTCGATGCCGTTCTGCAGCACGGCTACGCGCGTGGAGGGCCGGCACAGCCGCGCGAGCCACGGCCCGGCGGCGTCGGTCTGGTGCGCCTTGGTGGCGAGCAGCACCCAATCTACGGGTGCCGCGTCCTGCGGGTCGGTGAGGCCCCTCAGCGCCACCTCCGCCGTTCCCTCCGGCCGGTCGACCGTGAGCCGTTCGACCGGCCGGCGCACGCACGCGACGATGTCGTGCCGGTCGGCGGCGCGCAGGCAGCCGGCCACGGCGCCGCCGATGCTGCCGAGGCCGATGACCGCCACGGTGGTCCGCTGCGATGGGGGCGGCGATGCCGGCATGCCCGTCACGCCGCCGGCGGCGGCGTGTTCTCGTTGGCGGGCGGCGCCGCCGAGCCGGCGCCGTCGGCAGACGCCGGCTTGGGCCCGCCCTGGGCCACGCCCACCATGGCCGGGCGCAGCACGCGATCGGCGATGATGTAGCCCGCCTGGTAGATCTCGACGATGGTGCCCGAGGGCACGTCGCTGCGCGGCACCTGCCGCACCGCCTCGTGCAGGTGCGGGTTGAACGGCTCGTTGATGGGTTGCAGCCGCTTGATGCCGTGGCGGTCCAGCACGTTCAGGAGCTCGCGCTCCGTCATCGTCACGCCGTCCAGAAAGCTCTTCAGCGTCGGATCCTTCTCGGCGGCGCCGGACGGCACGGCGTCGATGGCGCGCTGGAAATTGTCGCCGACGCCGACGATATCCTTGGCGAGCTTGGTGATGGCGTACTTCGCGGCCTCGTCCCGCTCGCGCTCGCCGCGCTTGCGGATGTTGTCCATCTCCGCGTGCGCCCTCAGCCACTTGTCCTTCAGATCGTCAACCTCGGCCTGCAGCGCTGCGACCACCTCCTGCAGGCTCTTCGCGCCCTTGGCCACGGCATCCTGGGATTGGGGTTGCGGGGGGGGCGCGGTCTCCGACGCCGCGCCGGGCTGACCGGGTTCGTTCTTTTTCGGATCGGAATCGTTGGGTGGTGTGTTGGCCATCAGCAAATTCCGCGCTTGAGATTGGTCCAGCGGCGAAGCCTGACGCCACCGATCGATGCCATGCCCTGGTCGATCCAGGCGGTCGGTCCTGGCCGTGTCATGGCGCATATCGGCCAAACGCATGAAAAAATCAAGTCAGGGCAAGAATCAAGTCAGCACGCGCCCGATGAGCCTGGCCGTGTAGTCCACCATGGGAATGATGCGGGCATAGTTGAGGCGCGTTGGGCCGATCACGCCGATCACGCCCACGATCTTGCGCCGCTCGTCCTTGAACGGCGCCACCACCAGGGAGGACCCCGAGAGTGAGAACAGCTTGTTCTCCGAGCCGATGAAGATGTGCACGCCCTCGCCGCGCTCCGCGAGCCCCAGGAGCTGCGCCAGCTCGCGCTTGCTCTCGAAATCGTCGAACAGCTGGCGGATGCGCTCCAGGCTTTCGAGCCCGTCCACATCCTTGAGCAGGTTGGCCTGGCCGCGCACGATGAGGTTCTGCTTGCCGTCGAGCGCGCCCGACCAGGTGGCAAGGCCGGCCTCGATCACCTTCTGCGTCAGCGCGTCCAGCTCCTTCTTGGCCGTGGCCTGCTCCTTCTCGATCCTGGCCTTGGCCTCGTCCAGGGTGAGCCCG
>DATBKR010000224.1:0-1902 GCA_036555805.1 Hyphomicrobiaceae bacterium
TCGCCCTCGTAGCCCTTGACGCGGGCCTCCGCGGCGCGGTCGGCCTCCAGGTTGCCCCTGGCGAGGCGGGCCTTGGCGCGCGTGTCGAGCTGCTCGGCGAGCTGGCGCGCGATCTCCGTCACCGAGGCGTCGGGCTTGCGCCCAGTGGCCGGCGCCATCTCCTGCTGCAGGGCATGCAGCTCCTGCTGCAGCGTGCTGAGCGCGGCCACGGCCGATTCCATCTTCGTCCGCTCGGAGGTGAAGGCGGTCGTCACCTCGCGCTGCAGCGAGGCGACCGGGCCCAGGACCTCGGCTTCCTCGGCTTCCTCCGCCACCGCGGCGCTGGAAGTTGAGCGCAGGGAGAACACGCGGTTCTCCTGGCCGCGCAGCAGGCCGCGTGACAGGAATTTTGCGGCCGGCGGCGGATCGCGCCCCTCCTCCAGCGCCTCGTCCGAGGAGCCGAGGCCGGTGTTCGCGATCTCCGAGAGGTCGACGTGGGCCAGATCGTTACGGGCAAGGTAGGACACCGCCAGCTCGCGGAAGATGTAGTCGAGGATGGAGGTGGCATTCTTGATGGTCTCGTTGCCCTGCACGAGGCCGGCCGGTTCGAAGCGCGTGAAGGTGAAGGCGTCCACGTACTCCTCCAGCGGCACGCCGTACTGCAGGCCCAGCGAGATGGCGATGGCGAAGTTGTTCATCAACGAGCGGAAGGCCGCGCCCTCCTTGTGCATGTCGATGAAGATCTCGCCGAGCCGTCCGTCGTCGTACTCGCCGGTGCGCAGATAGACCTTATGGCCGCCGACGGAGGCCTTCTGGGTGTAGCCCTTGCGGCGGCTCGGCAGCTTCTCGCGCTCGCGCGCCCGCTCGACGATGCGTTCGACAATGCGCTCGGCCGCCACTGCGGCGCGCGCCGCCATCGGCTTGTCGGCGGCGAGCTGGTCCGCCACCTCCTCGGCCTCCTCCGCGTCGCCGGCCAGCAGCTGCGCGTTGAGCGGCTGCGACAGCTTGGAGCCGTCGCGGTAGAGCGCGTTGGCCTTCAGCGCGAGGCGCCAGGAGAGCAGGTAGGCCTCTTTGCAGTCCTCCACGCTCGCCTCGTTCGGCATGTTGATGGTCTTGGAGATGGCGCCGGAGATGAACGGCTGCGCCGCCGCCATCATGCGGATGTGGCTCTCCACGGACAGGAAGCGTCTGCCCTTGCGGCCGCAGGGGCTCGCGCAGTCGAACACGGGCAGGTGCGCCTCGTCGAGGTGCGGCGCCCCTTCCAGCGTCATGGCCCCGCAGGCGTGCTCGTTGGCGGCCTCGATGTCGGCTTTCGTGAAGCCCAGGTGGGCGAGCAGGTCGAAGCCCGGCGCGTCGAGCTTCTCGGCCGGCACCTTCAGCGTGCCGGTGAGGAACTCCTCGCCAAGCGTCCAGCGGTTGAACACGAACGAGATGTCGAACGCGGTCTTCAGCGCGTCATCGAGCTTGCGCAGGGCTTCGTCGGTAAAGCCCTTGGCGCCGAGCGTGGCGTGATTGATGGCCGGCGCCTGTGCCAGCGAACCGTGGCCGACGGCGTAGGCTTCGATCTCGGCGATCTCGGCCTTGCCATAGCCGAGGCCCCGCAGGGCCTCCGGCACGGCCTGGTTGATGATCTTGAAGTAGCCGCCGCCGGCGAGCTTCTTGAACTTGACGAGTGCGAAGTCGGGCTCGATGCCGGTGGTGTCGCAATCCATCACCAGGCCGATGGTGCCGGTGGGGGCGATCACGGTGGCCTGCGCGTTGCGGTAGCCGTGCTCCTGGCCCAGCGCGATGGCGTTGTCCCAGGCGCGCCGCGCCGCCGCGATCAGCCGCTCGTCGGGGCAGGAGGCGGCGTCGAGCGGCACCGGCGCGGTGGCGAGCTTCTCGTAGCCGTCCCTGAAGCCGTAGGCCGCGCGCCGGTGGTTG
>DATBKR010000225.1:0-6238 GCA_036555805.1 Hyphomicrobiaceae bacterium
CGAGAACATCGCCCTGGTCATGTCCGGCTTCGACACCCAGACCAAGGAGTTCACCGACCCGTCGGTGCTGGCCAAGAAGGACCTCGACAAGGCCAAGGCCGACAAGACGCTGCCCGAGAAGGAGAGAAAGCAGCTGATCGAAGACCTGGCCGAGCAGCTCAAGGTCCTGCAGCCGGTTCAGCATCCCAGCAACGTCGATCTCGTCAAGAAGTACTACGACAGGATCGAGCCGCTGCTGGCGCTGCAATAGCCAGAGGCTGCGATGGCGGCGCGGTCGGCACCGGCAAAGGCGCCCGCTCGACGGGCGGCCGAGGCGAGCGCGCCGAAGGCATTGATCGAGAGCGCGCGACCGGCTCCCGGAGTGCTGGTGCTCACCCTGGCCCGGCCAGAAGCGCGCAACAGCCTGTCCAGGGCCATGCTGGCCGCCCTGCAGGGCGCCATCGACGCGGCCTCCACGGACGCCGACACCCGTGCTGTCGTGATCGCGGCCAAAGGCCCGGCCTTCAGCGCCGGCCACGACCTCCGGGAGCTGACCGACCACCGCAGCGACCCGGACCGCGGGCGCGGCTTCACCGAGGCCCTGATGCGCCAGTGCGCGCAATTCATGCGTTCGCTCCTGCGCTGCCCGAAACCGGCGATCGCGGCCGTGGAAGGCATCGCCACGGCGGCCGGCTGCCAGCTGGTGGCCAGCTGCGACCTGGCGGTGGCGTCAGAAGCCGCGCGCTTCGCCACGCCCGGTGTCAACATCGGCTTCTTCTGCTCGACGCCCATGGTCGCACTGTCGCGCAACGTGCCCCGCAAGCGCGCCATGGAGATGCTGCTGCTCGGCGAGATGCTGTCGGCCGGCGAGGCGGCCGAGTACGGGCTCGTCAACCGCGTGGTGCCGGCCGGGATGGCGCTGGATGCGGCCCTGGACCTGGCCCGCACTGTGGCATCAAAACCACGAGCAACGGTCGCGTTGGGCAAGGAGGCGTTCTACCGTCAGGCGGAAATGTCGCTCGCCGACGCCTACGACTACGCCGCCCGCGTCATGGTGGAGAACATGCTGCATGCCGAGTCCAAGGAGGGCATCGGAGCGTTTCTCGACAAGCGCGCTCCCGACTGGGACAAGAGCTAGCCGTCCGCCGGCTTCTTCCCCACCATGCGTTGCGCCCCGGCTGCTCCGCCGGCCCTCGTTGCGCCGGCGCGGAGAAACAACTTCGGATTGAGCACGAGCCACCGCAGCGGGCGCCAGGTTCAGTACAGAGCGTTTTCCATGCGAGTACAGAGGGTTGTCGCGGTTTTCTCTCGACAGGCTTTTTCGGCTCGGTAAGACTATGTGTCCGCACGCGCTCCCGCGGTGCGTGCGAACTGGGGGCACTCAGTCTCGGCGTCCACCCCGCACCCGTCGGGACTGATGCCTCTGGCCCTGTGCCTGGGCGAGAGGCTGCAGTTGAGCAGGACGTGGCCTGCGGGCAGCGGGGCCCTGCAAATCCAGCAGCGATCATGCTGTGCAACATCCACCACGAACCGACGCGGCGGGCGGACGTGCCGCCGCCGCACCGGCCCAACAGCGTCACGGCGCGGCGCCCAGCCGCCTGAGACCATCGCGACTGCCCGTGAGGCGCGGCTCGATCGCCAGCGCCCGGCGGAAATCGGCGATGGCCTCCGCACGCCGGCCGAGCGCTTCCAGCGTATGGCCGCGTACGTCGTATGCCTGCGCGGCGGCGGGCTGGAGCTTCACCGCCGCCTCCGCATCGCGCAGCGCCTCGTCGGGCTTGCCCAGCTTGAGGTAGGCCCAGGCGCGCCCCTGGTAGGCGTCCCAGCGCGCGGGATCGATCTCGACCGCCTTGGCGTAGTCGGCGATGCTGCGCTCGTAGTCGCCCTTCTCCTGCAGCTCGAAGGCGCGGCTGATGTAGGACGGCACGTCCCTGGGGTCGCTGGCGATGGCTTCCGTGCAGGCGCGGATGGCGGCATCGCCGCTCTTGGCGTAGCAGTCGCCGCGCGCGTCGGCGAGTGCCGTGGACACCGCGACGGCCAGCAGGATTGCGAGCGCGGCAAGTCTTGACATCGAAAACCCTGCTGCCCGTCAATGCGCGGCGACCATAGCCGCTGTCGCGGCGGCGCAGCAACAGCACGAAGCGAGGCACCCATGCCCAAGCCCGTCGATCCCGCCAAGGCCTCGCGCGCGGTGCGCGCCGTGTTCGACGACATCAAGAAGACCCGCAACGTGCCGGAGGTGAACAACTTCTGGAGGTACCTGGCGCGCGACCCGGCCCTCCTGGCGCGCACCTGGACCACCCTGAAGGCCACCATGTCGGCGGGCGCTCTCGACCCGCTCGTCAAGGAGATGATCTACCTCGCCGTCAGCGTCAGCAACGGCTGCACCTACTGCATCGCCAGCCACACCGCCGCCACCCGCAAGGCCGGCATGACCGAGGCAATGTTCGGCGAACTGATGGCCGTGGTCGGCATGGCCAACGAGACCAACCGCCTCGCCAACGGCTATCGCGTGCCGGTGGATGCAGCGTTCGAGGAGTAGGTGTCAGACCCTGCGGGCCCGCAGGGTCTGAACCCGGGGTCACCGGTCTTCCCCCGGCCGCCAACCGAATTCGAACGCAGGAATCGAGCTGCAACCTCGCCGCGGTCTTGCGTACAATCCGGCGAGGGATTTTCCAGCGGCTGGCTTGGTCGAACCTGCCGGCACGGCGCCCGCGGGGCTGGCGCTTACAGGTCGATGACGAGGTAGTCTTCCTCCACCGTCACCGGGAAGGTCTCGGCGACGTAGGGTCCCTTCGCCAGTTCGGCGCCGGGCTCCACCTTCACCTTGAAGTTGCGCGCCCTCACCGACTTGGGGTCGCACCAGGACTGTCCCGTGCGGATATCGAACTCCCAGCCGTGCCACGGGCAGCGGATGAACTCGCCCGGCCGCGTCAGGCGATACTCGCCGGGGCCGTCGGACTGCACCAGGCCGACGATCCAGCCCCTGCACAGCTCAGCCCCCATGTGCGGGCAGCGGTTGGCAAGCGCGTAGTACTCTCCGCCCACGTTGAACAGGCCGATCTGGCGCCCCATCGCCGTGACGATCTTGGGCGCGCCGGGCTTCACCTCGCTCGCCTTGGCCAGGACCCGCCGGCTCATTGCAATCCGTACAACGCGCGCGCGTTGTCCCCGAGCAGCATGGCCTTCTTCCTGGCCGTCAGCTTGAGCTTCGCGAACGCCTGGGCGGGATCGTCGAAGTCCCAGTGCGGGTAGTCGGTCGAGAACATGATCTTGTCCCAGCCGATCCACTTCATGATGTCGACCAGGTGCTCGGGTTTGTCCGGCTCGTCGATGGGTTGAGTCGTAAAGTACACGTGCTCGCGCACGTACTCCGACGGCGGCCGCTTCAAGTGCGGCACCTCCGCGCGCATGCGCTCCCAGGCCTTGTCCATGCGCCAGCACAGTGCCGGCGCCCAGGCGAAGCCGCCCTCGATCAGCACCACCTTGAGCTTGGGGAAGCGCTCGAACACGCCCTCGAACACTAGGCTCGCGAGCGTGCTCTGCATGCCCGTGGCCTGGGCATAGTGCTCCTGCAGGTAGTAGGTGGGCCAGCCCGTGGGCGTGGAGGAATGCCCGCCCGAGAAGCCCGCCACGTGCAGGGCGACGGGCTTGTTGCGGGCCTCGGCTGCGGCGTAGATCGGCCAGTAGCGGCGGTTGCCCGCGGGGTCCGCCGTGCGCGGCGACATCAGCACCTGCACGAACGCCGGGTTGTCCGAGCAGCGCTCGATCTCGGCCACGGCGTGCTCGGCATGCTCCTGTGGCACGACGATGGCCGCGCGCAGGCGTGGCTCGGGCTCGCACCACTTGTGGAGCTGCCAGTCGTTGGCCGCCGAGGACAGCGCCGCCGCGAAGTCGAGGTTGCGCTCCTCCATGCCGCCGCGGGAGAGCGCGATCAGCATGCCCACCTCGACGCCGCAGGCGTCGAGGTGCTGGCGGCGCATCAGGTCGAGGTCGGCGCCGGGCGGGCTGCCGTTGTCGGGGAAGGAGTCGATGCGCATGCCGCCCGCCATCATGCGCGGGAACGGCAACTGCCCAATGAGGGGCGGCCGGAAGAAGGTGCCGAACGTGGACCAGTGGTCGCGCCAGCGCTGCGGCAGGAACTCGTGGAGCGCGGTGGGCGTGGCGTAGGCGGGATGGATGTCGCAGTCCACCACCTTCAGCCGCTGCGCCGCCACCGGCTGCCGGACCGGCACGTTCATGACACCGTCTCCTCGCTGCGCGCCGTCTCGCCCGCCGCCTGCCTCAGGCGCGGATAGGCGTCGAGCGCATTCTCAACCAGCATCCTCCTGATGGTGGCCTCGCCGAGCCCCGCCGGCAAGACCTCCTCGCCGTCGAACTGCCAGTGGGGGTAGTCCGTGGAGAACAGCAGAAGATTGTCGGAGCCCAGGTGCTCCATCACGCGCGCGAGCACCTCGGGCTCGCCCGGCGGCGCGTCCACCGGCTGCAGCGTGAAGCGCACGTGGTTGCGCACTATCTCGGCCGGCGCCCGGTCGAGCCACGGCACCTCGGGGCGTGTGCCGCGCCAGGTCTTGCCCGTGCGCCACAGGAAGTGCGGCACCCACGTCAGCCCCGATTCCATCAACACCACCTTGAGGCGGGGATACCTCTGGAACACGCCTTCGGCGATCAGGCTCAGGAGCTGCGTCTCGAACGCCCCCGACTGGGCCACGTAGTCCTCGACGCGGTACGAGGGCCAGCCGGCATAGGTGGGCGCGTGCCGGTAGGTGCTGCCGGCGTGGATGCCCACCGCCAGGCCGTGCTTCTCGCAGGCGGCGAACAGCGGCCAGTTGGAGCGGCGGCCGAGCGGGGCCTCGCCCATGGCCAGGAACAGCGCCTGCACGAAGCGCCGGTCGGGCGCCAGGCGCTCGATCTCGCGCAGCGACAGATCCACGTCGTGAGCGGGCAGCAGGATCGAGGCGCGCAGGCGCGGCTCGGCATCCAGCAGCTCCTTGGCCACCCAGTCGTTGACGGCCGAGCACAGCGCCGCGGCCATGTCGTTGTTGAAGAGCGCCACCGCGCCGTGCAGCGGGTTGCAGATGGCAAGCCCTAGCCCGAAGCGGTCGAGCACGTTGGCGCGGATCGGCTCAGGCCCCGCCTTCTGCCCCGGCGCCGGGCGCCAGTCGGGCCGCGCTGAAAGGGGCGAGGTTGCCGGGTAGCTCGACAGCTGGAAGGGCAGGTTGTCGATGTGCCGGTTCGCGATCTGGTCGCGCCAGTAGTCGTTAAGATGGGGCAGGAGCCCCGTCACGCCCGGCAGCGGCGGATGCAGGTCGCAGTCGATGGCGCCAGCAAGGGAGACTTGCATGAGACGATTCCGCCGGCATTCGTTGAACTCATCAACTATTTGCAGAAATTGGGCGAGACGCCAAGAGCTGCGGCGACCGAACAGCGCCGCGGCCCGTCAACGCTGATATGCCGCGCCGGCATGGTCCGCTTGATGCAGTTTGCAGCGCCGCCGCGGGTCGCCCACGCCCCGCAGCGGAGGCCGTAGCGGCTACCTCAGATAAGGGCAGAGCTTCTTCTCGCCCGAGTAGGTCGTGTAGAGCCCTGTGTTCCACTCGAACGAGCGGAAATTCCGAGCACACAACTCGTGCGGGTCGCCGGTGTAGCCGGGCGGAGGCCCCTCATAGACGTCCTCGTCATAGGCGTACGCCGGCGCCGAGCGATATGCCTCCGAGGCGATGATACCGCCGATGATGCCGAGGCCGATCCCGACGCCGATGCCTCGCCCCCCGTGATGGTGATGGCGGTAGTGGCGGTAGCGATGCACAGGGGTCACCGTGGTGCCCGCCGCTGCCTGTGCAACGCTCGCCGACATCGGCGCCGCCGGGGCGGCCGCGACCGGCGCTAACGGCGTTGCGGCAATCGTCAGCGCAAGCGCACCAGCCGACAGTGTTCTCCAGCCTTGCATGCCATACTCCTCGCAACCCCGGTTAAGGCACGGGTGCTGGGCTCGGGGCACTCACCCAACAGCGCATCCGCACGCAGGACACAACGTTGGCGTGGCCATGGGCCCGTCGCACGGCGCGTGCCGCGAAGGCTCGGGCTGACACCACGGATGCGGCATTGCATACGCAGGGGCGCGGTTGCTGCAGTGGGCACTCCGTGCTATGCGCGGGCTGGCGCTCTGGGAAGCGCCGGCGGCAGCGCTGCGGGCTCTTTGCTTGGACGTGCGGCTGTTGGGGCGAAGCCGCAACCGTTCATCCATTGTTCCTGGGCG
>DATBKR010000226.1:0-14435 GCA_036555805.1 Hyphomicrobiaceae bacterium
GACATCGTCGGCGGTCAGATAGACCGGCTGGGCGGCCGGGTTGCCGTCGCGCCGGGTGCCGTGCGGCAGGAAGCTCTCCTCGGCGTAGGTCCACAGCAGCGTGTCGAGCGCCTCCACGCGCTCCTCCGAGCCGGCCTGCACGACCGCCCGCCAGCCGCGCGCCAGCGTGCGCTCGACGAGCGCCGGCAGCACCCGCTCCAGCGGCTGCTGCTCCAGGTGGTAGAACAGCACTTCTGTCATGTGCCCGCTTCGCTTCCGGCGATTCTCAGCCCTGCCGCTCGCGGCCTGAGCAGCCGGTACGGAGCCCTCAGTCGCTCAGGACCCATACCACGAAACCCACCGCGAGGCCGACGACCACAAACCACGACAGGAATATCGCAGATAGTCCCGCGTAGTTGATCGCTCCCGTCATGTGACCGACGAACTCTTCCTGCGGATTGTGCTGGATGGCGATGTAGACCATTGCCGCTCCAATTACGCTCCCGACGGTGCCAGCACCGCGCCAGCCACGACGATCCAGGTACGCATATCGTTTCAACCCCGGTCGTACGGGTTCTCCCCCTTGCGGAGCTTGAGGCGGATGGGGACGCCGGGCAGGTCGAAGGTGTCGCGCAGGCTGTTGGTGAGGTAGCGCAGATAGGCCTTGGGCAGGGCCTCGGGCTGGGAGCAGAAGGCGATGAAGGTGGGCGGGCGCGCCGAGGGCTGCGTCATGTAGCGCAGCCTGATGCGCCGGCCCCTGGCCGCGGGCGGGGTGTGGCGGTCGACGGCATCCTTGAGCCAGCGGTTGAGGTCGGGCGTGGGCACGCGCCGGTTCCACCGCTCGTAGGCCTGGAACACCGCCGCCTCCAGCCGGTCGAGCCCGCGCCCGGACAGTGCCGAGAGCGTGACGAGGGGCACGCCCGGCACCTGCGCCAGCCGCACGGCCAGGGTCTCGCGCAGGTCCTTCAGCGTGCGCTGCTTGTCGGCGACCAGGTCCCACTTGTTGACCGCGACCACCATGGCGCGGCCCTCCTCCTCCACCAGGTCGGCGATGGTGAGGTCCTGGTGCTCCAGCGGATTCTGGGCATCGGCGAGCACCACCACCACCTCCGCGAAGCGGATCGCGCGCACCGAGTCGCTGGCGGAGAGCTTCTCGGCGGTCTCGGTGATGCGCGCCTTGCGCCTGAGGCCCGCGGTATCGAACAGGCGCACGGGCCGGCCGCCCCACAGGAAATCGGTGGCCACCGCGTCGCGCGTGAGCCCCGGTTCCGGCCCCGTGATCATGCGCTCTTCGCCGAGCAGCGTGTTCACCAGCGTGGACTTACCCGAGTTGGGCCGCCCGACGATGGCGACACGGATCGGGCGCGCGCTGCCATCGGGTTCCGCGCCGGCGTCGCCGTCCGAGCCGCGCTTGTCGGCCGGCTCGAGGCCCAGCGCCGCCAGCAGCGTCTCCACCAGTTCGCCGATGCCCTCGCCGTGCTCGGCGGAGATGGCCACCGGCTCGCCCAGGCCCAGCCGGAAGGCCTCGTAGAAGCCGTCCGCGCCGGCCCGCCCTTCGCTCTTGTTCGCAACCAGCACGACAGGCCGCCCCGCTTCCCGCACCGCCTGCGCGAAGGCGGCGTCGACCGGCACCACGCCGCTGCGGGCGTCGAGCACGAACAGCACGAGGTCGGCCTTGGCGATGGCGGCCTCGCTCTGGACGCGCATGCGCCCGGCGATCGATGCGGGCGCAGCCTCCTCCAGGCCGGCGGTATCGACGAGTGTCACCGTGCGGCCGGCGAGCAGCGCCTCGCCCTCCCGCCGGTCGCGTGTCAGGCCCGGTGTGTCGGACACGAGCGCGCTCCGCCGCGCCGTGAGGCGGTTGAACAGGGTCGATTTGCCGACGTTGGGCCGGCCGACGATGGCGACGACGGGAGGCATGCTCGCCTCGCATGTAACGGGCCGGCGCCCCATGCCCGGCGCCGACTTGCGACCGCTAGGGCTAGCGCGAAGCGCGGGTCCGATCAATTGAAGGCGTAGAGGCGGGCGCTGTCTGACAGCACGTAGAGGCGGCCTCCGGCGACCACCGGGGCGATGAGCACCTTGTCACCGATGCTCTCAGTGGTCGCCACCCGGCCGTTCTCGGGCTCCACCCCGACCAGCTGGCCCTTGGAGGAGGCGAGCCAGAGCCGGTTGCCCGCCAGTACCGGCCCCGCCCACGTGCCGTCTCCCAGCTTCGTGGCCCAGCGGATGCGGCCGTCGCTGCGGGTTACAGCCACGAGCTGCCCGCCCGAATCCACCACGAACACGCTGTCGCCGGCGACCCAGGGCTGCTCGATACCGCCCACGGAGATCGACCAGATGCGCTCCCCGTTCTTCTGCGAGGTGGCGATCATGCGGCCGCCATGGCCCGCGGCGTACAACACGCCTCCGTAGAGCACCGGCCGGGCCACATCGCTCATGGCGCCCAGGGACGACCCGGACGCCGTCCGCGCCAGCGACTCTTGCCAGATCGGCTGGCCGTTGGAGGTGCGCAGCGCTACCAGGTCGCCCGTCGGGTAGGGAATGACCACCATGTCCTTGTCCACGGCCGGGCTGGAACTGGCCAGGATGCTGGCGCGCTCGGGCGTGCCGGTGAACGTCCACAGCTCGGTGCCGTCGGAGCCGGACAAGCAGTACACCTGCCCCTCCTTGGTCACCGCGAACACGCGCTCTGCCTGCGCCGTGGGCGAGTCGCGGAGCGGTGGCCCCAGGGTCTTCTCCCACAGCTTGCGGCCGGTCTTGGCCTCAAACGCCACCATCGTGCCGAAGCCGGTGGCCGCATAGATGCGCCCCGACTCGGCCGCCAGCCCGCCGCCGAAGCCTTCCTGGTCCTTCTCGTTGGGCGGCGTGGTGGAGGCACGCCACACCACGGACCCTCCGGACGCGCTCACCGCGGCCACCTGGCCGGCCGCGTCGAGCGTGTACACGTTGCCACCGTAGACGATCGGGCTCGCCGTTACCTTGCCGTAGAAGCTGGAGCCGGTACCCACGCTCACGCTCCAGGCGTTCTTGATGGTGCTGGCGAGGGCGAGATGCCCCGGCGCGTTGCTGGGGACGCCGCCCGGCTGGCTCCAGGAGTCGTTGGCCTGTTGCGGCGGCAGCGCCAGCGGCCGGCCGGCTGCAAAGGCATCTGAGCGCAGGGTCTCCTGCTGGATCACCGAGACACGCTTGCCGGGGAGCGGCAGCTCCTTCGTGGCGAAGGGATTGAGGTCCTGCAGCCTGGGCATGCTGTCGCCGCAGCCCGGAAGCGCGAGCGCCAGCAACACGAGCGCGGTCCCCAATCCAGCCCTGCTGGCTGTCGCGGCCGGCATCCGGAACATCGGCATCTCCGCCCCCTGCATGGACACCTGCACAAATGCCCTACGGCCTGCGCTACTTGCTCTTGCCGGGCGCCGGCTTGACCTTATCCCCGGCCGGCTCGGCCTTGGCAGGCGCCACTGGCTTTTCCTCGCCCGCCGCCGCTGCCTTGGCGCGATCCTGGTCGTCGAGCAGGGCCACCATGATGCGCGCCCGGTCGGCGATGCCCGGAGGCGTAGTCCGGTCCGCCAGCAGGCGCTGGAAATGGTTGCGCGCCTCCGGTCCGTAGCCGGCCCTGGCCGCTCCCACCCCTAAGAGCTCGCGCGCTGTATAGCGCCAGGGACTGCGGTCGTTCGCCAGCGGACTAAGCTGAGTCCGCAGTTCCGGGAAGGGGAGCGTATCGAATTTCAACATGGCAATCTGCAGGCGCGCATAGTCCTGCAGGATGGAGTCCACACCCTTGTCCTTGGCGATCTGGTCGTAGGCGCTGACGGCATCGAGAGTGTTGCCGTCGGCCGCTTCCTGGGCCGCCAGGCGCAGCCGGGCGAGTGCGGAATAACCGGACGGGCCAGTGGCGGCGATGCCCTCCAGCGCCTTCTGCGCCTCGTCGGTGCGCCTGGCCGCGAGCTCCCCGAGCGCGAGGAAATACTGATTGCTGGCCGCCTCGTTGGCCTGGGCGCGGTGGTACTCATAGCCCTTCCATCCCGCCACCGCGAGGATCATCGCCAGCACGACGCCCAGCACGTAGACGCCGTACTTGTCCCAGAGCTTGAGCAGCTGCTCGCGGCGCAGCTCCTCGTCGATCTCGCGGGAAATCGCATCTCTGAGATAGTTGGCCATGCTGTTTCGCGTCTTCACAAGAGTTGGATTGGCAGAGCCGCCGCCCCCGCACGTCGGGCGCGGCTGCCCGGCGCCCGCGTTATAGCCAATTTGCCGGATGTGGTGATGATTTTTCGGCTTTTTTGGGGTCTGCCGCGAGTGCGCCGCGCCGGGTACGCCGCCTCACATCCCTCCGCTCCCAGTCTTGCCGTGCCCGCCAGAGGCGCGGTTCCGCACTCCACAACCTTAGCCGGTGCCATAATTTTTACCATATTGCGCAGACCTATAGTCGCCCCATGATTCGCGGGGGGCCGGAAGCGGCCCGCCTCTTTGCCGGATTCGCTGCAGTCATCGGCTGCGGGTGGGCAATGGATCCAGGCTGGTCGCACGACCTGCCTGCCCTTAAGGTGGTGAGCAAGGCATTTCGAGACCAGGGGCTTTTTTGGAGTGACGAAACGCAGTTCGGGTCGGGGGCGCCGACTTTCGGGCGTCGGTCTAGCGTAACGAGGGGAGCCATGGTGAGGGAGTATTCGGCAGGCCAGCCACAGCAGGCCGAGGGCGGCATCGGTGCCCAGTCGCTCGATTTGCGCGACGCCACTGCCAACCTCACACAGGAACTCTCCCAGCTCCTCGCCCAATCCATCGCCCAAGGCCAGGCCGGCAATCGCGCCCCGGCCGCCGCGGGAGCCGGCTCCGAGCTTGCCAACCTCGCGGCACTGGTCTCGGCCTCCCAGCGCAGCCACCAGCCCTCCTTCAGGGACGGCCTGTCGTCCCTGGCCTACCACCGTCCGGCGCAGCCGCCGATGCCGCCACTGCCACTGCCGGTGCCGGCTGCCGTGGCGCCGCCCGCCAGTGTCATGTCGTCGCCCGGCCTCCTCCCCTCCCCGAGTGCCCTTTCCTCCGCCGGCAGTCTGCTCGTCAGCGAGCCGCACGACGAGGAGCCGATGCCCATCCCATCGACGTGGCGGCAGCCGATGCCCAACGACGACGAGCGCTGGTACCGCCAGCAGCTCGGTGCGGCCGGCCTCGGCCTGCTCGCCGGGCTGATCGTGGTGGTGCCCGCGGTGCTGTGGCTGAGCGGCTGGATCGGCGGACCTTCATCGAAGGCGGCGGCAGCCCGCCAGGCCCCGGCAGAGGCGCCCGTGAGAGCGGGGGTGGAAGTGCCTCAGGTGAAGGTGCGCATCGCCACGGCGTCCGCAGATGCTCGCGTGCCGGCCGCACCGGAGCCCCGCACCAGCGCAGCTGAGCCCCGCATCGTCGTGGCGACGGCCCCGGCGACCGCCCCGGCGCCCAGGATGGAGCCACCGCCCGCGCGCTCGCGCGCCGACGACCTGCTGATCCAGGCCAGGCGCCTGATCGAGAACCGCGACATCATGGCGGCCCGCGAGCTGCTGCATACCGCCGAAACGACCGCCTCGGCGGCGCTGACGTTCACGCTGGCCGAGACCTACGACCCCAGCATGCTGGCCATCTGGCAGATCAAGCCCGACGGCGTCACCGCCAATCCCGAGCGGGCCAGGGCCCTCTACCAGCGCGCGCGCGACCTGGGCGACACGAGAGCCCAGCAGCGGCTCGACTGGCTCAGATAGCGCTCCATCGAACGCAGGACTGCCGTCCGCTGGCCGCTCCCCGTGACGGGCGGCTGCCCCCCTTCTGCGCCCCGGCATCGCGCTCCGAACGTGGGCGGGCGAAGGGCGAATGATGGATGGCGAATGGGGCAGTCCTACCGTTCGCCATCGACCGTACCCCATCCGCGGCGGACGGACCTGGGCGCCTTTGCCAGGCTCGAACCGACCTACGGTCGCCCCCCGCCTTGACTTTGCAACCCTAAGTCATAGGATGCATGCGTTTCGCTGACATCGTCTAACGTCTAACTTTGTCGAACGTCCAACGACCTCCAACGTCTGCCATGCCGAGCCGCGCCCCCACGCACGATGGTGAAACCCGATCGGCGTCGGTCGGCCTGCGCATCAGGCCCAGCCTCAAGGCCGCCCTGGAGCGGCTGGCCCGCGCCGAGGAGAGGACGCTCAACTTCTACGTGGAGCGCGTTCTCGAAGCGCACGTCGGGGCCATGCGGAAAAAGGGCAAGCGCCGATGATCGCTTCCTGCGCCGGTCGGGGCGGACCTGGTCTGAGGAGTGCGCACGCGTGCTCATCCCCTACAAGTTTCTGATCCCGCTGCTGGTATTCACCCTTCTGATCGGCGTGGTGATCGGCGACCGCCTGGCTGAGGACTCGCAGGGGGACGACGGCGGCGGCCGCTCCGGCGGCTGCTCGGGGCTCGCCTCGGCGCGCTTGCACGCTTGCGTGCATCGCCTGGGCTCGTGGCGCCCCGAGCGCGAGGGCCCGCGCTCCGGCAGCGGGACGGCCGCGTACCCGGACTGCTGGAGCCAGTCGCAGCGCCCCGGCGACTGGGGGTGCGGCCCCCGGCGCGGCGTCCAGGGGGACGAGGACTAATTTAGGCGTGCTTGGCCGACGGTTGCTGCCGGGCGCTGCTCGGCCGGCGAGCCCGCGCCGAGGACACCCTCGACCTCCTGCAGCTATCCGAGGCTCCGGTGGAAACGGCTGGGCGTGAGCCCTGTCGTCTTGCGAAATGCGGCCGTGAAGGAGCTCGTCTCGCTGAAACCCAGCGCCAGCCCGATGTCAGTCACCGAGCGCGTCCGCTCCTGCAGCAGGGCCTTGGCGCGCTCCATGCGGCGGTTCGTGTGATAGCGGTGCGGCGGGACGCCGAAGGATTGCTTGAAGGACCGGCTGAAGTGATACGGGCTCAGTCGTGCAAGCCGCGCCAGCGTCGCGAGCGGGATCTGCTCGGCCACGTGCTCCTCGATATGCGCAGCGACCACGCGCTGCTGCCACGGAGCCAACCCCCCCCTCGCACTGCTGCCGCTGCGGCCGGCACCGCCGCTCGAGCGCACGAGCTCCTGCATCAGCACCGTGCTCAATGCTTCGAAATAGGGCTCGTGTACGGGCAGGGGGCTCTCGATCAACCCTTTCAGCTTGAGCACCGTGCTCCACAGCGTGGCATCTTCGAAGAGGACCCGCGGCGTCAACGGGACGTCCGGGAAAGCCTGCGCGAACTGCCGCTCCAGCTCGGCGGCGTCGAACGAGAAGTACATGACGCGCGTGGGGGTGCTCGGCCGGAGCCACTCCAGGTAGTCACGGCCGGCGGGAACGAAGGTGAGCTTCCACGTCAGGTCGTGCAGCGTCGATGTCGGTGCGCCATCGGCGGCTGTTTCTCCCTCGTGACGGACGCCCTGCTCCCACGCCACAAGCAGGTGCGAGCCGCCGCGATGACGAAATTCGATCCTGTCGTGGCCCGCGGATTGAACCAGCTCCGCCGTCATGCTGCATCCCCTCATCGCGCGGCGCCGCACGGCGGCGGCCGGAGAGATGGCAACGAGAGAATGGCCCCTGTCCGGCCGGTCGCCGCGTCCCAGATCGGGTCGGACGCCGGTCCAAGCCGGGGCGCCCGGCGGCAGCTGCATCCGCCACTGCTGGATCGACGGCGGAGCGTCGTCGCAAGGAGGAGATGTCGTCGCGACCGCTACGAGAGACTTCTTCAACACGGCTTCGCTTCCTGATTTCTTGCGGACCTCCGCGATATAGGCACACGGGGCAGCACTGCTCCATCGTACCGAGGTTGCCGCCGGCGCCATGTTGGTTAGAGGAAGCTATACCTAGGTTTAGCGCCCCGATCGGCTCGAAGTATGCCGAGGCGGCGACTTGCGCACCGCTATACCACCCGGTCTTCGGCTCGCCCCCTTGCGCGGCATGTCGGCCGAAGGGTGCACGATCGATACCGCGGCCTCGCGCTCATGTACGGCTTGATGATGTCCGCGCCGGGTCTCCGGCTCCCGGCCCAACCGCCGTTTCCCGAGCGCAGACCCCGAGCTTGTCTGCCATCCGCAACAGTTCCGCGAAGGACTTGGCGCCCATTTTTCGCATGATCTGGCTGCGGTGGACCTTCACCGTGATCTCGCTCACCGCGAGATCGGCCGCGATCTGCTTGTTCCTGCGGCCGGTCACGACATGAGTCATGACTTCCCGCTCGCGCGTCGTGAGACCCGCGAAGCGCTCTCGCAGGCGTGCAACGACGGCGGCATCCAGAAGCCGGGCCCGATCCCGTTCGAGTCCGACATTGATGGCATCGAGCAGTTCCTGGTCGCGGAACGGCTTGGTCAGGAACTCGATGGCTCCATCCTTCATCGCCCGCACGCTCATGGGAATGTCGCCGTGCCCCGTGATGAAGATGATGGGAGGGTGGTTTCCCGACCTGGCGAGCTCGCGCTGCAGGTCGAGTCCGCCCAATCCGGGCAACCTGACATCGAGCACGATGCACGCGGGGCCGTCGACCGGATCGCTTGCCATGAATTCCTGCGTCGAGCCGAACAGCCTGACGCTCAGTCCCACGGAGCGCAGAAGACCTGCCAAGGCTTCGCGAACGTCCCGATCGTCGTCGATGACGAAGACAACGGGTCGCTCCTCGATCGGTCGTAGTCTTGTCGTGCGCATTCTTCCCCGGCCTGCAAATGCGGGAGGACGGCATTCAAGAGGAATCCCTGCCTGGAATCCTTGCCCTCATGTCCCATAGACGAATGTAGATGGCCGCTGCCGCAGCCTTACAAGGCACTCGTCCCCTCACATTTTCGTGGACTTTGGTAGCGGCCTGCCTGGTAACGACATGAGTGAACGTCAGGGTAACGTCTTAACCATGTCGGCACATATTTCGCAGTCACGCGGCAGCCGTCGGCAGCGTGAATTGAAGGGTGGCCCCGGAACCAGGATCGCCCGTCGCCCAGATCCGTCCGCCGTGCGCCTCGATGATCGAGCGCGAAATCGACAGCCCCATCCCCATGCCGTGGGCCTTGGTGGTGTAGAACGCGCTGAACAGCCGGTTCGCGTTCTCCGGGTCGATGCCAACTCCGAAATCCTGCACCGAGACGAGCACCCGGTCGCCTTCATGGAGATCCGACCGGATCGCCAGCCGGCGCGGGCGGTCATTGATCGACGCCATGGCCTCCATGCCATTGATCGCCAGGTTGATGATCACCTGCTGAAGCTGGACGCGGTCGCCGAGGACCGGGGGAAGATCGGATGCGAGCGCCAGCCGCAGCTCCACCCGATTGCTGAGCGCCTCGCGCTGCACGAGCAACAGGGCTTCCTCGAGCACATCGTTGATGTCGAGACGCGCCATCTCGGGGGCGGCTTTCTTCGCGAGATCGCGGATGCGGTGGATGACACCGCTGGCGCGGTCGGCATTGCCGATGATGCGCTCCACCGAGCGGCGCACCTCGCCGACTCGCGGTGGAGCATGGGCGAGCCACCGCAGACTGGCCTCCGCGTTGGTGACGATGCCGGCGAGCGGCTGGTTCACCTCATGGGCGATGGAGGCGGTCAGCTCGCCCAGCGTTGACACACGGGAGGCGTGCGCAAGCTCCGCCTGGGCCTCGTGCAGCGCCTCCTGTGCTCGCTTGGCCCCGGTGATGTCCATGACCGCCCCCACGACCTCCTCCACGCCCGCTTCATAGGTTATGCGGTGCGCGCGCACGCGCAGCTCCTTGACCTGCCCGTCCGGCATCGCCACGCGGTGCTCGAAATCGAAATCGTGGTCGCCCCGCTTCGCCCTTTCCAGCTGGTATTCCACTAACTGCAGATCGTCGGGATGAACGCGGTCGAAGACCAGTTTCACGGACGCCCTCACCGTCGGGTCGTAACCCAGTATCCGGTAGGTCTCCTTCGACCACGTGGTCTCCCCGTCGGCCAGCCGCCACCCGAAGCTGCCGGTCCGGCTCAGGAGCTGGGCTTCCGCAGCATGTGCCTCGCTGCGCCGGAGCGCGGCCTCGGCGCGCTTGCGGTCCTCGATGTCGAAGCCCACGCCATACCACTTGACCACCGCCCCCCGATCGTCGCGCAACGGCACGCGGCGGACCAGGTGCCAACGGAACTCGCCGTCCGCTCGCAAAAGCCGAAGCTCCATCTGAAAGGGCTGGTTGGTGGCGAGGCAATCGGACCATCGCTGCCGCGCAGCTTCCACGTCCTCCGGATGGACCGTCATCGACCAGCTGCTTTGCCTTGCCGCTTCGCGGGACATGCCCGCATAGTCCAACCAGGTTCGATTGACGAAATCGCGCGTGCCGTCCGCCTGATAGCTCGCGACGATGGCCGGGATGGTATCGATTGTCGCCCGGAGCCTGCGCCCTGCGCCTTCGATTTCCTCCGCGGCCCGCTTGCGTTCCGTGATATCTGTGTTGGTTTCCAGCACTGCTGCCGGCTGCCCGTGCCTGTCCCGCTGCAAGGACCACCTGCTCGCAACGGGCACCTGCGTGCCGTCCTTCTTGGTATGAACGAGTTCTCCTTCCCAGCGGTCGGCGTTGACCAGCCTCGTCGCGATCGCGTCGCGTGCTTCCGGAAAGTGCGTCTGCAGGAGGCCGTGCGCGCTCTTGCCCATCGCCTCCTCGCTCCTCCATCCGTACAGTTCCTCGGCACCGCGACTCCAGTACGTTATGACATCGCTCATGTTGCGAACGAAGATCGCGTCGTGCGTCAGGTCGAGCAGCTGAGCCTGTCCGTAGAGGGCCGTGGCGGCCGCCCTGTTTCGCAGGGCCAGGACGGTGGCCACTGCAATCGCGAAAAGGCTCACCAGGCACCTGGCGAGAGCGCTGTCGGCGCTCACTCCGTGCGACCAGAGATAGCCAATGACGGTGAGGGCTGCGCACCCCGAACCCACGAGCAGGATTCCGCGCCGCTGCAGGACATTGGCGGCCAGCAGGACGACAATGACGTAGAGCACCGCGATGGCGGTCTCCAGGGTCGTGAACGTGTCGACGACAAACACCCCGGCGGCAATCGCGCCGGCAAGGAGGGGCCCCAGCTGGGACGCCGGATAGATTGGGAAACGAGACTTGCGCTGCATGGCGGGTCTTCCGCGCGCCCTACGGTATTGGCGCTGGCTTCAGGGTCGAGATGTCTCTGCGGCCGCGGCAGCTGAGCCGGCTGCGCCTCGAGCCCGGCCTGAGCCTGCTGGACCGGCAGCGGTGGCATGCCTCTGCGCTTCGACGAATGTAGCGAAGCCGATACCCGCGCAATGGTCGTGATGCCGATCTTGGTTGACTTCAGAGTTCCCGGAAACGTGCCGTGTGGCCAAGTCGCCGGTTTGCCGAACACGGGCGGTCCACCCGGTACCTTCGCTTGGATTGGCACTATTGCGCGAGTGGTCGTCGTCCGGCCAATAATTGGAATGGCGTGCAATCTCATCGACAGGAGCGCGCGATGCCGTCGCCGTTCGACTTCACCGGCAAGTCCGTCTTCGTCGCTGGCGGAACCAGCGGGATCAATCTCGGCATCGCCGATGCCTATGCCGCCGCCGGCGCGAACGTGGCGGTGATGAGCCGCAATCCCGAGCGCGTGGCGGCCGCAGCGGCGCAGCTCACGCGTCACGGCCGGCAAAGCCTGGGCCTGGTCGGTGACGTGCGGAACATGGACGTTGTCATGCGCAACGTTGCCGCCGCGCACCAGGCGTTCGGCGATATCGACGTGCTGGTCTCAGGGGCCGCCGGCAACTTCCTGTCCACTGCGCTCAATCTCTCGTCCAACGGCTTCAAGGCCGTGGTGGATATCGACCTCATCGGCACCTTCCACGTACTGCGTGCCTCCTTCGACTATCTGCGCCGGCCCGGCGCCTCGATCATCAACATCTCGGCGCCACAGTCCGTCTCCCCGACGCCGATGCAGGCGCATGTGTGCGCCGCCAAGGCCGGCCTCGACCAGGTAATGCGGGTGCTGGCGCTGGAGTGGGGCCCGTATGGCGTCCGGGTGAACTCGATCATGCCGGGACCGATCGAAGGCACCGTCGGCGTTCAGAAGCTGGTCCCGCCTAGCGAGCGGCCCGACGTCGAGGCGCGCATTCCGCTGCGCCGCTTCGGCACGCTCGACGACGTCGCGCAGATGGCGCTGTTTCTGGGCTCGGCCTACGCGAGCTATGTGACCGGCGCGCTCATCCCCGTTGACGGTGGCATCTCTCTGCTGGGTGGACGCAACTATGCCGGGGAGCCGCCGCCGACCCCGCGGGCCTGAACGAATCGGGACGTCCGGGGCCCCGTAAAGCGGAACAAGATGGAACGACTGAACGGGCCGCATTGCCAGGCGGGAGACCAGACCCATGAACTTCGCACTGAGCCCCGAGCAGGACGCGATCCGCGAGTCCGTGACCGCGATCTGCAAGCGCTTCGGCGACGACTACTGGTTGAGGAAGGACCGCGAGGGCGGGTTCCCGCAGGATTTCTACGCCGCCTTCGCCGCTGCCGGCTGGCTCGGCATCTGCATCCCCGATGCCTATGGCGGCTCCGGACTCGGCGTCACCGAGGCCGCGGTCATGATGGAGGCGGTAGCCCGCTCCGGCGCCGGCATGTCGGGCGCCTCCGCGCTGCACATCAACATCTTCGGCCTCAACCCGGTGGCGGTGTACGGAACCGAGGAGCAGAAACGGCGCATGCTGCCGCCCATGGTCTCCGGCAAGGAGAAGGCCTGCTTCGCCGTGACCGAGCCCGACACCGGGCTCAACACGACGCAGCTCAAGCTGCGCGCCGTCCGCAGCGGCGACCGCTACGTGGTGGACGGCCAGAAGGTGTGGATTTCAACCGCCCAGGTGGCCGACAAGCTGCTGCTGCTCGCCCGCACTACGCCGCTCGAGGAGGTCACCAGGCCTGCCCTGGGCCTAAGCCTGTTCTACACCCGCTTCGACCGCAGCCGGATCAAGGTGGACGAGATCGACAAGATGGGGCGCAAGGCGGTCGATTCCAACGTGCTGTTCTTTGACCGCTTCGAGGTGCCGGTGGAAGACCGGATCGGCGAGGAAGGCCGCGGCTTCGAGTATATCCTCCACGGCATGAACCCCGAGCGCATCCTGATCGCCGCCGAGGCCATCGGCCTCGGTCGGCTCGCGCTTTCGCGCGCCACCGCCTACGCCAGGGAACGCGTTGTGTTCAATCGCCCCATCGGCCAGAACCAAGCCATCCAGCACCCGCTCGCGCGGAACTGGACGGAGCTGGAGGCGGCCTGGCTGATGACGCTGCGGGCGGCGTGGGAGTACGACGGCGGCCTGCCGTGCGGCGCCAGCGCCAACGCAGCCAAGTTCCTGGCCGGGGAGGCCGGGTTCAACGCCTGCCAGCAGGCGGTGATGACCCACGGCGGCTTCGGCTACGCCAAGGAGTACCACGTCGAGCGCTATCTGCGCGAAGTGATGATCCCGCGCATCGCGCCGATCAGCCCGCAGCTGGCGCTGTGCCATATCGCCGAGCGCGTTCTGGGCCTGCCCAAGTCGTATTAGGGCCTGCGATGGAGGGCCGGACGCCTGATTCCGGCTGTCCGGTTCCCGAAGCCGGCAGAGCCCGCCGGTCGCCTGGCTTCGCCTCAAGCTGCCCAAACGAGGCTGGGCGCGCCCTTGCCACGTACTTCCGCCTCCTCGAACTCGGCGGCGGCTATCGCCCGGTCGAGCGCAGCGCGCAGGTCCCTGGCGCTTTCGAGCGTCAGCTCGATGCCGGCGCGCGCTCCCGGCTCAAGGCCGGTGTTGATGAAGTCGAGCGTGATGACGTCGGCCAAGGCAGCATGGCGGGCGTGGTCATAGGCAACCACCGCATGCGTCAGGGGGAACCATTGCTCCCCGCGCTTGGCCATGCCCTCGGCGTCGATGACTTCGATGATCGACGTGCACATGTGTAGTCCTCCTACGCCGCCAGAAGCTTCCCGAAGAAAGCGAACACCTTGCTCCAGCCGTCCATCGCCTGCTCGGGCCGGTAGAGCGGCCGGTGCCAATAGAAGATGCCGTGACCGGCACCGTCGTAACGGTGAAACTCGTAGGTCTTGCCGTATTTCTTGAGCTCGGCCTCGTGCTGGTTCACCTGCTCGGGGCTCGGGGCCCGGTCGTCGTTGCCGAAGATGCCGATGAGGGGGCACGAAAGATCCTTCGTGAGATCGATGGGCGCGACCGGCGTCTTGGCATTGAGCTCCTCCTTGCCCATCACGACGCGGCCACCCCAGAGCTCGGCGCAGGCGTCGACATCTTTCTTTTGGCAGGCGTACAGGAACGCGTGCCGGCCACCCGAGCAGGAGCCGAACAGGCCGACCTTGCCGTTGTGGCTGGGCTGCCCGCGCATCCACTTCACCGCAGCCTCGGTATCGCCGACCATTTGCGCGTCGGGAATGCCGCCCTCGGCGCGCACCTTGGCGGCGACATCATCGGGGTTGCCGTCGCCCGAGCGCTGGTAGAGGTTGGCGCAGATCGCGAGATAGCCGTGATGCGCGAACCGCCGCGTCGTCTCGATG
>DATBKR010000227.1:0-3023 GCA_036555805.1 Hyphomicrobiaceae bacterium
GTGCTGCCAATGCCGGTCACGTCAGCTTAGGCCAGTTGAAGGTAATGTCAGCCATCGAGCGCTGCCGCACAGCAGCGCTCGGCGGACATGTCGAGCGTTGCGAGAAGTGCGCCCACACGATCATCTCCTACAACTCCTGCCGCAACCGGCATTGCCCGAAGTGCCAAGGGGCTGCAGCAAAGCAGTGGCTGGCCGAGCGCGAGGCGGAGCTGCTGCCGGTGCCGTACTTTCATGTGGTGTTCAGCCTGCCAGGCCAGATCGCCGATATCGCCTATCAGAACAAGGCGGTGATCTATGACCTGCTGTTCAAGGCGTCTTCCGAGACGATGCTGACAATAGCGGCCGATCCCAAGCGCCTCGGCGCGCGCATCGGAATCCTCTCCGTCCTTCATACCTGGGGTTCGGCGCTCAACCATCATCCGCACGTCCACATGATCGTGCTAGGTGGTGGGTTCTCGCTCGACGGCAAGCGTTGGATTTCCTGTCGGCCCCGCTACCTCTTCCCGGTAGAGGTTCTCTCCGCCCTGTTCCGCCGGTTGCTCTTGCAGAAGCTTCTCGCCGCTCACACCGCCGGCGAACTGCAATTCTTCGGCTCGCACACCAAGCTGAGCGATGCGAAAGCCTTCACCGCCTATCTGAGGCCACTGCGCAACAGCAACTGGGTCGTCTATTGCAAGAAGCCGTTCGGCGGACCCGAGGAAGTATTGCGTTATCTCGCTCGCTATACACACCGCGTCGCCATCTCCAATCGCCGCTTGATCGCCTATGATGAGAAGGGCATCACTTTCAAATGGAAGGACTACCGGATCGAAGGCCCCGAGCGCTACAAGCTGATGACGCTCCCCACCCACGAGTTCATCCGCCGTTTCCTGATCCATGTGCTACCGGCGGGCTTCCACCGCATCCGCTACTATGGCCTGCTCGCCAGCGGCAAGCGCGCCGAGAACGTCGCCCGCGCCCGCAAACTGCTCACGCCGCCAATAATTCCCGTTGATGCCATCAAAGCAATCAGCGCCAGTGCCGCCGAGGCGCAAACCGCAGATCACTCCTGCCCCTGCTGCGGCGCCCGCATGATCATCATCGAGAGGTTCGAACCAGGCGCGACCCCGCACCACCAACCGACCCCGCCAAAGCCAACGATCAGGATCGACACGTCATGATCCCCCTGATTGCCAATCGGCGACCGCTACGACATCTATTTTTCTTGCTGGCTTTCCGCCCGCCACACCCAAGCTCGCATTGCTTCCGTCAATTCGTACCCACCCGCATTGCAATTGTCTTGTTCCGCAGACATCGCGATTGCTCCGCTCGATCTTCCCACCCTCATCTTGGAGCAAACCGGCCGCACCCCTTGTCACGCCCCGGCATGATCCGGCTCAACCGCACCTCCAAATCCCCATAGTGCCTTCGGCACCGCGGCGAGCTTGCGGCTCTGCCGCCGCACTACCTCCCGACGCGATTTCGTGCCTTGGCGCTTTTCGAACGCCGGCCACCCGCACGCATGATTAGCATCGTGATTGCCGGCGTCCGAAAACCTGCGCACAACCGGACGTTACGGCTGTATAGTCGCGGCATGAACGATGCCGTTTTCGCCGAATTGTCAGCATGGCTGACCCAGGCCGGCCTTGCCGGCACGTCTGAACTCGAGATCGTGTCTGGATTCTGCGACCGTTGCGTCGCGGCTGGACTGCCGGTTGCTCGCGCCCTCATGTTCGTTGACACGCTGCATCCGGTGTACGAGGGCCGCCTGTTGCGGTGGGGTTACGGCCCCACCGAGTCGCCTCTGCTCGAATATGGCCGCACCAGCCCGGACGCGCTCGCGGCATCGGGCCCCGAGTTCCTGGATGTGGATGCGGCCCGGGGCTGGCGGAGAAGCCCCCACTACAAGATGCTGCAAACTGGCGAGTCTTTTCTGCGACGCCGCCTGGACGTCACAACCAAGGACGAGTTCCCGGTGCTGTCGGATTTCCTGGCAGCGGGGATGACCGACTATGTCGCGATCATCAGCCGCTTTGCACCTGAAGGTGTCATCGGTGAGATGGATGGCGTGTACCTGTCATGGGCAACAAGGGCGGCCGACGGGTTCAGCAACGACCAAATCGCCGCGCTTCAGCGTCTTGCGCCATATCTGGCGCTTGCCATCAAATCGGTGTCGCTCGCGCGCATGACCGGAACGCTGATGGAAACTTATCTCGGTCGTGGCGCCGGCCAGCGCGTGCTCGGCGGACGCATCGTTCGCGGAATTGCCGAGCGAATCGATGCCGTGATTTGGTTCAGTGATTTGCGAGGGTTCACGCGTATCACCGACACTGCACCGGAGCAGGCAATCCCGCTACTGAATGACTACTTCGATGCGATCGTGTCTGCGATTCACGGGCATGGCGGTGACGTGGTTCAGCTGGTCGGCGACGGTGCGTTTGCGATCTTCACTGCGGAAGACCGCGCGCTCGGATGCGGCGCGGCATTGTCCGCGGCGATCGCTGCGCGCGAGGGCGTTGCTGAATTGAACAGGCGCCGCGCGGGGGACGGCAAACCGATCACCGATATGTATCTCGGTTTGCACGTCGGCGAAGTTTTCTACGGCAATGTCGGAAGCCGCGAGCGGCTGGCCTTCCCAGTCGTCGGCCCGGCGGTGAACGAGGCAAGCCGCATCGCAGCGATGTGCCGTTCGGTGGATCAGCCTGTTCTGATATCATCGGCGTTTGCCGATGTCGGAGACATTAAACGCCGCCTTGTTTCGGTGGGACGATACGCGCTACGCGGCGTCGCACGCCCTCAGGAGCTATTTACTCTCGATCCTACCGTTTAAGGAGTTACCAGCCCACGAATGGCTGCGCCGAGGACGCTCAATGCGTGGCCTTCTCCTCCGGCGGCTTGATGCGCCGGAACGAGAACAGCAGCGACAGGTCGTAGACGATCTTGAGCACGCCGCAGAGGACGAGCGGCAGCGCCAGGAACGAGGCCGACAACAGCGCGCCGGAAAGCGTCGGGCTGATCGCGGAAGCAAGGCTGCGCGGCACCGC
>DATBKR010000228.1:0-8565 GCA_036555805.1 Hyphomicrobiaceae bacterium
CCCTTGTCGGCGAGGACATCGCTGATGCGCACGGGGAGAGCCTCCTGCAACGGCGCCAAGCCCCCCGTCTGCACGGCCGCCGGCCGTGCCCATGGCCATTTCACCACGGCGGGATGGTGCCATGATGCATGGGCCGCATTAGGGCTACCACACCCCGGCCGCGCGGTCAGCGGCCGTCTGGACAGGGTGGAAGCCAGCCCCTATAAAGCGCCGCCCTCCAGCGCAATCGGATGCCCAGGTAGCTCAGTTGGTAGAGCACGTGACTGAAAATCACGGTGTCGGTGGTTCAATTCCTCCCCTGGGCACCAATCTTTTCAAGGACTTAGGATGCTGGGCCTGTCGCAAGCCGAGTTCGCCGAACGCTGCCAGATCCCAATCGGGACCCTGCGTGATTGGGAGCAGCGCCGCAGCGAGCCCGATCAGGCCGCGCAGGCGTCGCTGAAGGTCATTGCCAAGGATGCGGAGTTCGTGCGTCGCGCACTCGCTGCCTGATTCGCGTCAGTGGCTCATCGCGGCATTCGGGACGGTCCACGGACCGTCCACGGACCCCGGGTGACTTTCGCGCCACATTGGCGGCCGCCGCTACGCCGCTCGCTGTTGCCGGCGCTCCGGCTCAGTGGCCGTAGTTCTTCTTCAGGTAGTCCGCGATGACCTTGGCGTCGGCCTCGTCGATGGGTGCGCCGTAGGTCTTGATCATCTTGATCACCTCCGCGTCCCAGAGCGCGGCGCTCGGAAACGGCGAGTTCATCTCGATGTAGTCGAGGCTGTGACAGGACGCGCAGTTGGTCTCCACCTTGTCCAGCCCCGGCGCCTTCTTCAATTGCACAGGCTTCTCATCGGCCGCGGCCGAGACGGCCATCGCCAGCGTTGCGAAAGCCGCTGCGAAAACCACAAGGACAGTGCGCATGGCGGGCCTCCTCAGATGACCGTCAGCGAAACGCTGTGCATGACATTGTGGTGGTAGCCGGCCGGATTGGGGATCAAAGCGGCAGTCTGGGTCGCGCCCACCGCGTTGGTGGCGCGCGCCATCACCGTCTGCCTGCCCTTGTCGCGCAGGGGAGAGCTCCAGGTCCGGAAGGCATAGCGGCCGAGATCGGGCCCCAGCGTGGCGGCGGCCCAGGTGGCACCCCCGTCGTGCGAGACCTCCACCGTGCGGATGCCGTAGCCGGCATCCCAGGCGATGCCGCCGACGGCGCTGCCGGTTTTCACCTGTGCGCCGTCGCCGTGGCTGGTGATGAGCGAGTTGACCACCATCTCCGTGATGGGCGTGTTGGCGGCGGTATCCTGCGAGGTGAAGCGCGCCACCAGCGGGAACCGCCCGAGCGGGATGCGATAGGCGCTGCTCATCCAGAAGCTGGTTTCCGGGCGGAGCAGCGGCCGAATCGTCGTCAGGTGCTTCATCCAGTAGGTGCCGGTCCATCCGGGAACCACGAGGCGTACCGGGAAGCCGTTGAAATGCGGCAACGGCTGGCCGTTCATCTCGTAGGCGACGAGCGTATTCTCGTCGATCGCCTTCCACACCGGGAGGCTCTTGACGAAATCCGGCGTCTTGTCGACGACCGGGCCGTCGGCGCCCTCGAATGCGATCTCGACCGCCTCCTGCTTCACGCCGACCCGATCGAGCACGTCCTTGAGGCGGGCTCCCCTCCAGCGGGCGCAGCCCATGGCGCCGTAGGCCCACTGGACGCCCGGCACGTGGGGCTGGAAGAGCCCGCGCCGGTTGCCCGAGCATTGATTGACCGCCACCACCTCGGCCGCCGGCAGCGCCTTCAAGTCCTCCAGCGTCAATTGTACCTGGCCGTTCGCGCCCTCGCCGCCTACGGAGAGCTTCCAGGTCTTGGCATCGACTTCGGGGATGAAGGCCAGGTGGTAGCGGACGAAGAACGCGTCGTTGGGCGTGATCGCATCGCGGAAATACTCGATCGGCGTCTCATAGTTCGGCGGCCGATACGCGAGCTTGATCAGCGGCTTCTTGCCGGGCAGGGAGTCCAGGACGGCGCTGGCACGCGTACCTTCGGGCAGGGCTGCAGCAAGTTCCGGGGCGGCGGCGCGGGCTGAGGGAGGGACGGGCAGGCCCCCGGCCACGGTTGCACCGGCCGCCACGGTTCCGCCGACGAAGCGGCGTCGGGTGAGCGTGCCCATGTTTCCTCCTCAATGGCGATTCCTGGAATAATTTTACCGTTTCCGACGGCCGAGGAAAAGTCTCAGGATGCTGAAGGCGGTGTTCGGCCGTATCGCGTAACATGCCGAAACCGCATAATCCGTTCCAGCGGGAGAAAAATAATCTGGCTCCGAGCGGAACACGGCACTAGGCGCGCGCGCTGCGTTGCAGCAATATTGGGCGATGCGCGCGGGCGTCTTCAGGCTGGCGATGTCGCACCCTGGCGATGTATCGGCTGTTGAGCGGCTGATCCTCACCGGCACCGTCCGCGCGCGCGGGGGCGCCGTGATCGTCGGCAGGACCGAGGACAGGGGCGGCGCCAACGACATCACGCGGGGCAATTTTGCGCAGGGCCTGATGGGTCTGCTGAGCCGCCACCTGGAGGAGCCCGCCGAAGCCCCCGCCACGCGCATCCCCTGCGCCCTGTCTGAGGCGTCCCCCGCGCCGGTCGCCGCGCCGCCCGCGCCAGTCGGCGCCGAGCATCGGGGCCCCGAGAGCGGCGGCCCCGTCGCCGTGATCGCCGAAAGGCTCGTTACCAGCAGGAGTACGTCATGCGCATCGTGATCGTCGGTGCCGGCGTGGCCGGCTGCATCCTCACGCGATCCCTGTCACGCCTTCGTGGCGTCGAGGTGGTCTGCCTGGAGCGGGTCAGGGCCGGCGAGCATGTCGATTTCGGCACCGGCCTCAATATCGGGCCCAACGGCGTCAAGGCGCTGCGTGCGCACGATGCCGCCCTCGCCGAGGCCGTCACCGCGCTAAGCTTTCCCTGGCGCAACTGGAAGGTGTCGCTGACCGACGGCACCCCGCTGTTCGACCTGCCGCTCGCCAGCGTGGCCGACACCGAGGGCTGGCGCATCCGCTGGTCCGAGTTCTACCGCGTGCTGCGCGACGCCGCCGCGCCGGCCGTCACGTATGGCTGCACCATCACGCATGTGGCGCCGTGCGAATGCGACGCCGAGAAGACCTGCATCGAGTGGCTGCAGGACGGGGCCGAGAAGCGCCTGGACGACGTGGACCTGCTGATTGCCACCGACGGGCGATACTCGCAGGTGCGCTGGACGATTTCGGGCGCCCCCGCCCCCCGGCATGTCGGCGTCGCCATCTCACGCGTGCTGGTGCCCGACACCAGTGGCGGCCTGATCGACGACTACGAGCAATGGTTCAACGGACCCAACCGCCTCCTGGGCTTCCGCGTGCCTCCCGCGCACGTCTACGCGGCCTGCACTTTCGCGATCCCGACCGACGAGCCCGTCCCGGAGGCGCTCACGCGGTCGGAGGCCATCCGCGAGATGTACGTTCCGCAGAGCGGCAAGCTCAGCGCGCCGGCGCAATGGACACTCGACGCTCTGTGCGCCCGCGCGGCCGACCTGCACTGGGGGCGCATGCAGTGGCACTGCCTGCGCTACGCCGACCCGGACTGGAACGTCCTTTACTTGGGCGATGCTGCCCACGGAATGGTTCCCACGCTCGATCAGGGCGCCACCCAGGCGATCGAGGACGCCACGGTCGCTGGCGACATCATCGCGCAGGAGTGGGCGAGCGGGCGGCGCAGTCCGCGCCAGTGGCTGCGCCGAATCACACACGCGCGCGCAGACCGGGTGCATTTTGCCATGCAGCTCTCGCTGGAAGCCGCCGACACCATGCTCGATGGGGCCGATCCGGTGGCAGGAACATTGCAGAAGCTGAAACCGGGGTTCCTGGCCAAGCTGCGCGCCCTCTACTGCGACGTGGCGGGCAGTGCCGCTCCCGCGGGCTTTCGAGAGCTCGCTGCAGGGGGCCTGATGGCCTGACGAGGTCATCGGGTTGCTCGGTATCTGACAGGCGAGCGGGCGATGGATCTGAGACCGCACATCGTGGTGGTGGAGGACGAGGCGGCACAGCGCCGGCTACTGCTCGACTATCTGGCCAAGCAGAACTTCCGTGTCAGCGGGGCGGACGGAGGCGCCGCGCTGCGCCGCTTGGTCGAACACGAGCTACCCCAGGTCGTGCTGCTCGATATCGGTCTCCCCGGTGAGGACGGCTTCGCACTGGCGCGCTGGCTGCGCGAGAAGAGCGGGCGCATCGGCATCATCATGGTTACGGTTGCTACCGACACTGTCGATCGCGTGGTCGGCCTGGAGAGCGGCGCCGACGATTACATCCCGAAACCCTTCGAGCCGCGCGAGCTGCTGGCGAGGGTGAAGAGCGTGCTCCGCCGCGTCACAGGTGCCGCGCCGGCCTCCGGCCCCCGCGTGCGCATGGGTCGTTTCGTACTGGACCTGGAAAGGCGGGTGCTTTGCAATGCCGACGATGAGACCGAGGAGGCGCTGGCGGCGAGCGAGTTCGACTTGCTCAAGGCGTTTGCCCAGAACCCCAATCGGCCGCTCACTCGTGACTGGCTGCTGGAAGTCACCTCCCACCGCGAGATGGAGGCCTTCGACCGCTCCATCGACCTGCGCATCGCCCGCATCCGCCGCAAGATCGAGCGCGATCCCGCGCATCCCACCGCCATCCGCACCGTGCGCGGCGTCGGCTACATGTTCGTGCCGCCGACGGAGTGAAATCTACTGCTCGCCTGCAATTTCAGAAAGCACACGCCGCAGCTCGCTGGCAAGTGGTCCCAATGCGTCCCTGCAGGCTGTTCTGTCTCCGGCCTTGCCGGCGTGCTCGATGGCCACCGAGGCCTCCGCGACACCAATGGCACCGACGGAGCGCGCAGCGCCGTTGAGCTTGTGGGCGGTCGCTGCTGCCGCCGCCAGATTGCCCGAGTGCACTGCCGCGCCGATGTCATCCTCGGCCTCGCGCGCCGTGCGTGCGAACTTCCGCAAAAGCGACGCAACGCCGGCCGCATCATCGCCGAGCCAGGCCCCGAGAACGGAGCGATCGATCGGTTCAGTCTGCCCGGCTCTGGCTGCCGCCCCAGGCCCGGTAGCCTTATCCTCAACCGGCAGCCAACGCTCCAGCGTGGCCCGCAGCCTATCCAAGCCGATGGGCTTTGTGATGTAAGCGTCCATGCCGATGGCGAGGCAGCGCTGCTCTTCGCCCTTGAGGGCATTGGCCGTCACGGCGATGACGGGCATGCGGGTGTCGCGGCCCTCAGCCTCTGCTTCACGGATGCGCTGGGCGAGCTGGTATCCGTCCATCTCAGGCATGTGGAGGTCGGTGAGCACGGCCGCGTACCCGCCTCTCGACCAGGCCTTGAAAGCTGCGGCGCCGTCATCGGCCGCGTCGGCCGCAATACCCAAGAGATGGAGCTGACGCACGAGCACGTCGCGATTCACAGGATGGTCGTCGACCACCAACACCTTCAGCCGCTTGCTGCCCTTTCGCTTGGGCTTTGGCCGAGACGCAGACTGGGTGAGGTTCCTGACCGGCGAGTCCGGTGGCGCGGCGCGGAGTGGGAGGGTGACCGTGAAGATCGACCCCACGCCGGCCTTGCTCTCAACCTTGACATCTCCCTGCATGAGCTGCGCGAGCCGCAGCACGATCGACAGCCCCAAACCGGTGCCGCCGAACCGGCGGGTCGTTGAGCTGTCGGCCTGAGCGAAGGGCCGGAAAAGGCCAGCGCACTGCTCGGGGCTGAGCCCAATTCCCGTATCGGTCACAGCGAGCGTCAGAACCATGCGGCCGGCACCGAGTGGCTCCGTCCCGGCGCACAACCGGATGCTCCCGCGTTCGGTGAACTTCAAGGCGTTGCCGACCAGGTTGAGCAGGATCTGACGCACCCGCGTGGGATCGCCGATGAGCGCGTTGGCTGATCCCGGTGCGATGTCGAGATGCAATGCCAGGCCCTTGGCTGCTGTTTGCTGGCGAAACGTGGCCACGACGCTGTGCGCGAGCTCGGACAAGGAGAAACCGGTTTCCTCCAGCTCCAGCCGACCGGCCTCGATCTTCGAGAAGTCGAGCACGTCGTCGATGATCCGCAACAGCGCGTGCGCGGAGTCACGCATGGTGGCGACCGTCCGCTGCTGTGCCATGTCGAGGCCTTGGCGCTCCAGGACCTCGACCATGCCCAGCACACCGTTGAGCGGCGTTCTGATCTCATGGCTCATGGTGGCGAGGAAGGTCGACTTGGCTTGATTGGCGACCTCGGCGGCGGCGCGCTCCCGCTCGGCAACATCGCGCGCGATCTCGGCTGCTTCCTTGGCCGCGGCGATGGCCTCCTCGCGGCTCTTCAGTTCGCCGACCAGGCGCGCGGTTTCTATCGCAATGACCGCCTGATCGGCAAAGGTCGTCATCAAGTCGATCTCCCGGGCGGAAAAGGGGCGCGGCACCGATCGGGTCAGCGCGATCACGCCGATCGGGTCTCCGGTGCATATGCATAGAAGCGGTACGCCCAGCATCGCCCGAAACCCGCCGAGCTTCTGCGACTCGCTCCAGGTGTATTCCGGGTCGGCGAGGCAATCGGGAATGTGCACCATGGAGCTCTCTAACGCCGTCCGCCCCACCAGCGTATTGCGGCTCGGCGCTATGGCCTGCCGGCGCATGTACTCCTGGTATGGCTGCGAAAATCCGTAGCTGGCCAAAAGGCGATAGGTGTCCCCTTTTCGCTGGAAAACGAAGGCGCTGTCGGCCTCGCACAGTTGCGCTGCCGACTGTACGAGCATGTCCAGGACCGCCTGAAGGCTGAAGGCCGAACGGCTGATGACTTTGAGGAGGTCGCCCGCTGCCCGCAGCGACTCCTCGACCCGCTTGAGCTCGGTGATGTCACGACAGATCACCAGCAGGCTGCCGTCCGCCAGCGGCTTGAAGCTGAACTCGACGTGCCGCCCGCCTGCTGTACGCCGATCATAGCGATAACCATCCGGCTGGCGAGCCAAGCTTACGTGCTTGGAGAGTGTGCGCTCGACATCTGTATCTGGGCCGAAATCGCCCCGCTCGATCTGAAAGCGAATCATGTCGTAGCCCGAGGCGCCCGGATAGGCGACATCCGAGGGATAGCCCTTGAATTCCATGCACTGACGGTTGATGAAACGGAGGCGGAAATCCCGATCGAAGAGGGCGACGCCTTCGCCCATGTTGTCGACCACAGTCTGCATCAGAGAATGACCGTGCCCGGCCGCGTCCTGGATTGAAGGATTCCTTGGCTTCCGGGCTGTGCGCCTGGACGGCGAGGCTGCAGGCGGATGTGACATCGACTTCATCTCCGAACGCATCGTCGCGGGTTGGAGTAGCGCCCGTGTGTCGTGGGTCTCTCGATTTGTATCGTTTGTATCGCGCAACCCGGCAGTCCGCGACCAATCGAGCGAGTTGCCAACGCCGGGGCGAATGCTTCACCGCGTCCCGTACGCCCGGTCGCCGGCGTCGCCGAGGCCCGGGACGATAAAGCCGCGCGCATCGAGCGCGGCGTCGATGGCGGCGGTCCAGACGCGAACGTCGGGGTGCAGGCCGCGCACGCGCTCGAAGCCTTGCGGCGCCCCCAGCAGTGAGACGAGGCGGATATCCGCCGCGCCGGACTCCTTCAGGCGGTCGATGGCCGCTACTGCCGTGTTGCCCGTGGCGACGACGGGGGAGACCACGATCACGAGCCGCTCGGCGAGATCGGCGGGGGCCTTGAAGAAGTACTCCACCGCCACGAAGGTCTCGGGCTCGCGGTAGAGGCCGACGTGGGCGACGCGCGCGGTCGGCACCAGATCCAGCATACCCTCGACGAAAGTCATGCCGGCGCGCAGCACGGGCGCGAACACCAGCTTCTTGCCGGCGATGCGCCGGGCCGTCGTGCGCACGAGCGGCGTCTCGATCTCGACCTCGGCGAGCGGCAGGTCGCGCGTCACCTCGTAGCACAGCAGCATGCCGATCTCTTTGAGCAGCTCGCGAAAGGACTTGGTGGAGCGCGCCCGGTCGCGGATCAGGGTCAGCTTGTGCTGGACCAGCGGATGTTCGACCACGGTGACGCCGTCCATGACCTGGCTCCCGGTGAGAGATCAGAAAACCGTGCCGTCGCTGATCACAGTCAGCGGCGGCGCACCGTCCGCCCGCAGCTTGCGTGCAATCTGCCGCCCTGCGGCCCAGGTGCCGCCCTGCAGGATCTTGGCGAGCGGCAGCGCCTCGGCGCTCAGCCCGAGCCGCTGCCGCAAGATGGCCGCCAGGCGGTCGAGCAGCGCCACGGTCAGCGCCCGCCACTCCACAACCAGCGTCGAGCCGACCGCGTGCGCGTGCCGCGCCTCCGCCGGCTCGCGCAAGACGAGCACGCCGGTGTCGATGAACAGGCCGCCGTTGCGGTATTCGGCGAGACCCGTGAGGCCCTCGACCTCGGTCACGGCGAGGCCCGCGGCCTGCAGCGGCTCCAGCAGCGAGTAGGTGAGCCATTGCGAGAGCTTGTGCAGCGGCATCAGCCCGGACGTGGCATCGTCCGTCGTGAGCGCCCGATGGCGCCAGCAGTCGCCAAGCGGCACGCCGTCAAGCTCAAGCCGCGAAGGCCAGAC
>DATBKR010000229.1:0-25256 GCA_036555805.1 Hyphomicrobiaceae bacterium
TGCCGACCGCGCGCGTCGCTCACGTCGGCCTCTACCGCGAGCCCGAGACCTTCGCGGCGGTGGAGTACTTCTTCAAGGCCCCCGCCGATCTCGCCGAGCGGCTCGTCATCGTGGTCTCCCCCGTCATCGCCACGGGCAACACGGCGGTAGCGGCCATCGACCGTCTGAAGGAGTCCGGCGCGACGGATATCCGCCTCGCCTCTCTGCTGGGGGCGCCGCACGGCTTCGAGCGCGTGCGCGGCCTGCACCCCGACGTTCGCATCTGGACCGCCGCCATCGACGCCACCCTGGATGCGCGCGGCTTTATCGTCCCGGGCCTCGGCGACGCCGGCGACCGGGCGTACGGGACGCGGTGAAGTTCTTCAATTCGATGTGGGGCACGATTGTGCCCGCGGTCCGTGCGCCGCAGACGGAGCAGATCCCACAGAGACCTGACGCGATTGCCGCGGCGCCGCTATCTCTTGCCACCGCCAGCCGGCGCTCAACTCCTGCTTGGCGACATCGCATGCGCACGATAGATTGCCGATCATCCTTTTCCGACACCCACCGGTTGGCAGCGCTCATGAGCAAGATTTCTGCGCTGACTTGCGTTAGCTGGGGCCCTCAGACCTTCCGGTTCTCGTGCGTTGCACTGAACATGCTCCTGACGTGCGCGGGCTACTATGCCCTGGCAGTCGTCGGGACCGTGCTCAGTGTTCCGCCTTCCGGCTTCGCCGTCATCTGGCCGGCTACGGCCTTCCTTGTCTCCGTACTGATCCTTGTGCCGGCGCGCCATTGGTGGCTCTATCTGCTCGCCGTCATTCCCGCGCACTTTCACGTGGCCTACCATTTTCAAAACGCCGATTTGGCATTGGTCGTCATTCTGAGTCAGCTCGCGGGCAACTTCAGTCTTGCGGCCATTACGAGCCTCGTGGTGCGCACCACAATCCGGCCGCTGGTGCGTTTCGACAGCTCTCAGAGCCTGCTGATTTTCATCCTGCTCGCAGGCGTTGCCGTGCCGGCGGTGGTCAACGCTCTGATACTTTGCCTGCACCTCTGGTCAGGATGGGCTGCAGATTTCTGGCTGTCCTGGCGGCAGTGGATGCTCGCGAGCGTGTTCCCGACCGTCACGATCCCCCCCCTGGTGGTCATTGCCGCGCGCGGCAATCTGGTTGGCCGTGGGGCGAACCTGCGGAGTTCCTACGTCGAGCTCGGCTTGCTCACGGCAACGCTGCTCATCGTGTGCGTCCTCGCATTCGGCTGGAACCATCCGCCGCCAGAGTACATGCCGGTTCTCCTCCTCGCACCCCTTCCGCTTCTCCTGTGGGCAGCTATTCGCCTGGGGGTAGGGGGCACGAGCCTCTCGCTTCTGGTCTTTGCCGGCTGTATTTCCGCGAGTGCCCTTGCCGGTCGCGGACCGTACGCCCTGTCTTCACCCATCGAGGACGTGCTTTGGCTGCAGGTTTTCCTGATCACGGTCTCGATCCCCCTCATCCTGCTGGCTGCCATTGTCGAGGAGCGGACACAAGCTGCGGCGTCCTTGAGGTTGAGCGAACAACGTCTGCTGACTTTGCAGCAGGAAGGGCAGCAACGCATCGCGCAGGAGCTTCACGACTCAACGTCACAGCATTTGACTGCGATGTCTCTCAACTTGATGGCTCTGAGGAGTAGAGTAGGAGCCGAAGCGATCGCGACCATTGACGACATCAGAGCCTCGCTCAAGGAGGCGTCAAGCGAATTGCGGTCGTTCGGCTACCTGCTGCATCCGGTGGAGATCCAGAGGGACGGCCTCAGCGCGACGCTCCAGCGCTATGTCGACGGATTCGCCATGCGGACTCAGCTGGGTGCGGCAGTCAGGGCGCCAGGCAGCGTCGACGAATTGCCACTGCCGATCCAAGAGACCCTGCTGCGCATCGTTCAAGAGTCGCTGGCCAACGTCTATCGCCACGCCTCTGCGTCGCGCGTCACGGTCAAGCTGAGCCACGCCGGTCAGCGCCTGCACCTGATCATAGCCGATGATGGTAAGGGTATCCCAAGCCATCGGCACGCCGATGAGAGCGAGCCGCCAACTCTTGGCGTGGGTATCCCGGGGATGAGAGCCCGCGTGCGCCAGTTTGGCGGGAAGCTCGATATACGCTCTCGCTCCAGAGGCACGATCGTGCATGCGGTCGTGCCGGTTCCCCGTTGAAGTCCGCCTCCTCGATGCCGGCCTCACCGGTTCGCGGCCAGCGCGGCACGGGCACGCTCAAGGTTATGCCAGGCGCCGCCGTCGAGTGTCGTGGTCCTCGCCATCGCGCCAGGCCGGCGTGGGGCCCGATCGGCATCCGATCACCGTGAACGGCTATGGCCTCTTGAGACGCTCGCGCAACGACGATGCCAGGGTGTAGGATCGGCGCCGTGGGGGCGCACCTGGCCCCCGGCAGGTTACAATGTGCCGTACAGCCAGAATGGCCGTGCCTTGAACCGGGGTACGCACGACGGAAGAATGGAGGACGCGATAGATGGCGATTCTAGCCTATCAGGCTGTGCGTACGGTGAAGTGGCTCCTGTGGGCCGGTTTCGTTGCCTACTGCCTGCACTTCCTCCAGGACCGCACGCCGCATCTCGACCAGTTCGGTCACCTTACCCTCTCCACCGAGACGGTGCTGTTCGGAGTTCCGCTGGTTGCCATGGCTATGGGTCTTTTCCAAATGTACTTGTGGGATCTGGCGTACGGCGAAACGGCCAAAGCGCGGCTGCGGTAGCAAGCGCGGTATTCTGGCGCTTGGCCGCGTTCACTCCCCCGCGCGTTGCCGGCTCCGGGGCCCACCACATCGCCGATAGCCTCGACGCGCCCGCACAGGGCGCCGTCCGGCGCGCGGTGCTCCCCCGACGTGCTGGGCCGACGCTACTCAGGAACGTGTCTCACTCGGAGCGCGCTGCACGACATTGAGTGAGAAGGACATCGCGTGCCAGCGTTTCGCGCGAGAGCCCGCGGCGGCCCAACTCGGCTTCCGAGAGCCTCGACAGCTGCTCGTACATGGCCCAGGCATCGTAGTGATCGGCGATCGCATCGAGGTAGACAGCGATCCGCTTGACCATTGACGAGAGGTGAGACGCAAGCAGCAATCCGCCAGCGCGGCGCGATGAGGCCGGTGCGCCTCCCAACAAATTCTCAGTGCTTGGAGAACGTGAAACGTAGGTCATGGCCCGCTCCCTGTAGTCGCATCACCAAACAACGGTGCGGATGAAGCGGGTCCGCCTCACCGGATCGTGAAAGTTCCGTGAAATTTTCCGGAAGATCTGCTGGTCCCCCCACTGAAGAGAGCGAACGCGCTCCCGCCCAGACCGCGGATCGGCGCAATGCCGCGCGGTGCGGCCTGGCGTCCTACAAGCTTGGCGCAGCCCCTCGCGCACGACGACGAACGGGACACGGGAGGAGGGATGCGACTCCACACCCGCCCCTGTCGATCGGAGCCAGCATGGCGCGGCGCAAAGCCCAGATCACATCGGCGAACGGCGCCTCCGCATAGTGGCTCCGGCCGCGGCGAGCAGCGTATCGACCTGCCCCGCGTCCGGGAAATCCGACGGCGCCGGCACGCGTCGAGCCGGGTCCGCCAAGTGCACCAGCCACCTTTCGCCTTGCAAGGTGAGCGGCTCGTGCGGATGGAATCGTGGCACGTACCCTCCCCATCGGACTCGGCGCACCTGGAGGTCGACGCCCGATCTTAGCGCGCCGCGCGCCGGTGGTGCCGGTACTCTTTGCCTCTCAAGCTGCCCGTGGAGTATTGGTATTGGGACCGCTGTCGCAACAGTCTCCAACCCACGGTCGCGAAGACAACATATGGGAACGATTTGGGAGGCGGTCGGGCGCTTCTTCGGGCCGTCGCAAAACGAGGGCTTCGCGCAGCTGCTGATGCAGCTTGCCGACACCGCCGTCGCTTGCGCGTCTCATTTCCGTGAGACGGGCGGGGAAGACCTCGCCGGTATCATCGACTATGAACATCGCGGCGATGCGATTGTCGACGACATCCATCAGCTCCTGGACAACACGTTCATCCTGCGCTTCGACGTTGCAGACTGCATGCGATTGACCGACGATTTGGACAACGTGATCGACGGCATGCGCAAGGTAGCCATTCACATCGATATCTACAGGAGCCTTGTGGTTCCGTTGCGGCCTGACGCCCTCGAGCTCTTCGCCATCGGCGAGGGCATGATGCTGGGCGTACGCGAACTGGTCGCCATGCTCTCGGAGCCGAAGCTGTCTCTTGCCCGCGTGCGCGACCGGGCGCGACCGATCGATGAGGCAGAAGCCAAAGCCGACAAGCTGGTCGCTGCGGCCGAGCGGAGGCTCGTCATCGAGTATGCCGCCCCCGGTGCCAATCGGCTCGAATTCATCGGTTGGGACAAGCTTTATCAGCTCCTCGAGCAGATGACGGATGAAGCCAATCACTGCGCCAAGCTGATTTTGTCGCTCGCGCGCAAGGAGGCCTGATGGAGCTGATTACGGTGGCGCTGATCGTGGCCCTGGCCACGGTCCTGGCAGCCGAATTCGTCAACGGCTGGACCGACGCCCCCAACGTTATCGCCACGGTCATTGCGACCGGCGTGCTCACACCGCCCTGGGCGGTGGCCATGGCCGTCGTTTTCAACATCCTCGGTGCCATGGGTGGCACGGCGGTCGCCGCCACGGTCGGCAGGGGCATCGTTGAGCCTTCCGCCATGACCATACCGGCGATCACCGCAACGATGCTCAGTATCGTCGCGTGGGGCACCATTGCGGCCCGCCTCGGGATCCCGGTCAGCAAGTCGCATGCCCTGCTGGCCGGGCTCGCCGGTGCCGGCCTGGCGGGCAGTGGCTGGTCCGCGCTGCAGTGGACCGGCTGGGAAAAAGTGGGCCTTGGCCTGATTTGCTCGCTGGTGCTCGGCTTTTGCGGTGCGTTGCTGATTGGCAAGGTTGTCATCGCCTTGGCGGGCAGAGCGCGCCCGATTCCGGCCAAGCGTCTCTTCGATCGGCTGCAGCTTCTTTCGGCAGCCTTCATGGCGTTCAACCACGGACTTAACGACGGGCAGAAGTTCATGGGCGTGTTCGCCCTCACCATGCTGGCCGGTGGGGCAACCACGGCGTTCGAAATTCCCATCTGGGTGATTGTGGTTTGCGCGTTGACGATGGGCGTCGGCACCACTTTTGGCGGCTGGCGCATCATCGAGACGGTTGGGATCAAGATGGCCCGCATCAGATCTTGGCAAGGCTTCGCCGCACAGACCTCAGCGGCGTTCACGATCTTCGGAGCGTCGCACTTTGGCATCCCTCTGAGTACGACGCATACCATCACGACCGGCATCGTCGGCGCCAGCGCCTCAGTGAGGACCTACGACGTTCGCTGGGGAGTGCTGCGCCGTATCGTGCTGGCCTGGTGCGTGACGTTCCCATTTTGCGCCTTGACCGCCTTCTTAGCCGCACTGCTGGCCAACCGACTGGCCACGTGAGCACCGGCGATGAGCGGGACCCTGAACGCCAATGCCCCGTTGCGATGATGCCTCCAGTCTCTCACTTCGGTGCCCCGGCGCTCGTGCAATAGACGCGCCCAGGGGTTGACGCTGCGCAGGCTGCCGACTGAGCGACTCATGCCGACAGACAATACCGTCACCATCTTCACAGCAGAGCTCATCCTGCTCCTGTTCGTCGGCCGTGCGTTGGGGGAGGTCTTGAGTCGCATGGGCCAGCCTGCAGTCTTCGGCCAACTCTTGGGCGGCGTGATTCTTGGGCCTTCCGTGTTCGGGGCCCTGCTCCCGGACCTGCATCAATCGATCTTCCCCGGCACACCAACCCTCAAGAGCATGGTCGATGCGGTCTCGCAGATCGGCATTCTGCTGCTTTTGCTGCTGACCGGCTTGGAAACGAATCTGGCCCTGGTCAACCGCAGGCGGCGGGCGGTGGTCTCCACGTCTCTTGCCGGCATCGCCATACCGTTCGTTTGCGGAATAGCGCTTGCATACGCGCTGCCTGCCACGCTGATTCCGGATCCCGCCAGACACCTGGTGACCGCGCTCTTCCTGGGCACTGCGCTGTCGATCTCATCGGTCAAGATCGTGGCCATGACGTTGATGGAGGTCGGCGCCATCCGCCGCGACCTCGGTCAGCTCATCCTCGCCACCGCAATCCTCGACGACACCATCGCCTGGGTACTGATCGCCGTTATAGGTGGCATTGCCGCGCATGGTGCCGTCAGTCTCGTCGAGGTTGGCGCGAGTATCGCCGGCACGCTTGCGTTCCTGGTGATCAGCCTGACCGTCGGCCGGCGTGCCGTCGCCTGGCTCATCCGCTGGAGCAATGACAACCTCACGATCGAGGTGCCCGTAATCACGGCCATTCTGCTGATCATGCTGGTGCTTGCCCTCTCGACCGAGCTGATCGGCGTGCATACCGCGCTCGGCGCTTTCGTTGCCGGCCTCCTGATCGGCCAGTCACCCATCCTGACCGAGCACATCGAGAGTCAGCTCCGAAGCTTCATCATCGCCTTCTTCAGCCCGATCTTCTTCGCTGTCGCGGGGCTCGGCATGGATCTGAGGACCCTGTTCGACCCGAACCTGCTTGCGCTCACGGGAGCGATGATCGCGGTTGCGACGATCGGCAAGTTCCTGGGTGCGGCGACAGGAGGGCATCTCGGCGGTCTGACCTGGCTGGAGTCCACGGCATTGGCGACGGGACTCAACGCCAGGGGGTCGACCGAGGTCGTCATCGCCGCGATCGGACTGTCGATGGGCGCCTTGAACGACCAACTCTACACGATGATCGTCGCGATGGCAGTCGTGACGACGATGATCATGCCGCCGACGCTGCGTTGGGTGATGGGCCGGGTTCCGCTCAGGGACGAAGAAAGAAGAAGGCTCGAGAAGGAGGAGGCCGAGGAAACAGAGATCGTTCCCAAGATGGAGCGCGTCCTCGTCGCGGTCGACGGAAGTGCCAATGGCGTCCTGGCCGCGCACCTGGCCGGTCTGTTTGTGGCTCGCCAGCGCATTCTGACCACGGTCCTCGACGTGTCGCCGAGGTCGCAGAGGGACGCCGGAGCCGAGTCGCCGGCCGTGCGGTGGGTCAGGGACACGGTGGAATCCGCCGTTGCGCGGGCGGCTCCGGCTGCCGACGCGGACGCTGCTTCCAGCGCCGTCCATATCGATCAGCTGATCCAGGGCAAGGTCTCTGACGACAAGGACACTCCGGCGAAGGAGGCCGCCAAAGGGTACAGCATCGCCTTTGTTGGTCTCAATCGACCACTGACACCCGCCGCTCATCGCTTTGAACCGCACCTCGATCGTCTCCTCGGCTCCTTTGACGGCCCGGTTGCGATCACTTTCAACGGCGGCGGCTGGGGCAATCCAAGACCTCTCCGCATTCTGGTACCGACCGCTGGCGCAGCTCACGCTCGGATGGCGGCAGAGATCGCGCTCGCGCTCGCAAGGGCGACCGACGGCAGCATCACCGCCTTCCATGTCTTCGATCCGCAGGAGGATACCGACATGCTGCGCGGACGCCTGAGACGTGGGCTTGGCGTATCCGTGCTGAGGGATGTGCGGCGCCTGGCAAAGCGCAGCGAGGTTCCGGTCGAGGTCCAAACCGCGATCCACTCTCGACCCGAGCTTGCGATTCGCCGTGTGGCGGCGTCGGCCAAGTTCGACCTGGTCGTCGTAGGGGCTTCGTTGCGCGTGGGCGAGCGGAAGTTTTTCGGGCCTCGCACGGCATCTCTGGTTCAAGACGTCGAGAAGCCGCTGCTCGTGGTCGCTCAATAGGGTGTGAGCAGTCGGCGACCTTCTGACTACGGCCTGCGGGCGTTCACAGCGGCAAGCGCACGGTGGCGCGCAGACCGCCCATGGAGGATTCGCTCAAGGCGATGTCGCCGCCGTGGCTGCGGGCGATGTCGCGGGCGATGGCGAGCCCGAGGCCCGTGTTGCCAGTGTCCTGGTTGCGGCCGTTGCCGAGCCGGTAGAACGGGCGGAACACGTTGTCGCGCTCGGCCGGCGGTATGCCGGGCCCGTCGTCGTCCACATCGATGCGCAGCCACTCCTTGTCGGCGATGGCGCGGATCACGACGTAGTCGCCGTAGCGCGTGGCGTTGGTCACGAGGTTGGTGATGGCGCGCTTGAAGGCCTGGCGCTTCAGCGGCAGCACCAGGTCGCTGCTCGGCTGGCGGATGCGAAGCTCGATCGGCGTGCCGTAGTGCAGCGCCTCCTCGTTCACCTCCTCCAGCAGCTCGCCCACGCTGGTCGGCTCCGCCTCCTCGCCGCCGTCACCCTTGGCGAAGGCCAGATAGTCCTCCAGCATGCGCTGCATCTCGTTCACGTCGTTGCGCAGGGCCGCCGCCTCAGGGCGGTCGCCCAGCAGGGCCAGCTCGAGCTTGAAACGCGTGAGCACCGTGCGCAGGTCGTGCCCGACGCCGGCCAGCATGGTGGTACGCTGCTCCACGTGCTGTCTGATGCGGTCGCGCATCTCCAGGAAGGCCTGCGCCGCCTGCCGCACCTCGCGCGCGCCGCGCGGCCGGAAATCCTGCGGCACCGGCCGGCCCTTGCCGATATCGTCGGCGGCCTCGGCGAGGCGCAGGATCGGGCGGATCTGGTTGCGCAGGAACAGGATCGCCACCGTCAGCAGCACCACCGAGGTGCCGACCATCCACACCAGGAAGATGTGCGAGTTCGAGGCGTAGGCCATCGCGCGCGGCGCGGTGATGCGCAGGATCGCGTTGTCCATCTTGACCCGGATCTCGATGTGGCGCGACTGGCCCACCGTATCGAGCCAGAACGGCCGCTGCTTCAGGTGCTGGGCGATCTCCTCCGACAGCGCACGGTCGAGCAGGTCGAAGAACGGCTTGGGCTGTCCGCCCTTCGGCAGGTCGCCGGGCTCCAGGATCGTCAGCGTGAGCCCGAACCGCTTCTGGGCCAGGTCCACCAGCCGGTTGTCGTCGCTGTAGGCGCGCGCGACGTAGAGATCGACCAGCGCGCCGATGTTGCGCGCCGTCGCCTCCGACAGGCGGCGCGTCACCTGGTTCCAGTGCCGCTCCATGAACGTGAATGCCACCACGCTCTCCAGGAGCACGATGGGGGCGATGATGATGATGAGCGCACGCGCATAGAGCCCCTTTGGCGCAAGGTCGGCGAGCACCCCTGCGCAGCCCTCCCACAGGCCGTGCCAGAGGGAGAGGCAGCGCTCGGTCAGGCGTCGCGGCTTGTAGTTGGGAGCGAGCATGATCTCCCTCGGCGGGTCGCGCTCCTCAGTCCGTGTAGAGGATGTAGCCCTTGCCCCGCACCGTCTGCAAGTAGACCGGGTGGGCCGGGTCGCTCTCGATCTTGCGGCGCAGGCGGTTGATCTGCACGTCGACGGCCCGCTCGGTGCCGGTCGAATCGTCGGCCGCCAGCTCGTGGCGCGCCACCGGCGTTCCCGGCCGCTGGGCGAAGTGTCGCAGCAGCTCGCGCTCGCGCTCGGTGAGTTTGACGGAATCCTCGCCCCGCTTCAGCTCGCCGCGCGCGACGTGGAAGACGAACTCGCCCATGGTGATCTCGTCGCGCGGGCCCGACGGCCCCTGCCGCCGCTTCAGGATGTTCTGGAGCCTCAGCAGCAGCTCGCGCGGCTCGAACGGCTTGGCGATGTAGTCGTCGACGCCTGCCTCCAGGCCCTCGATGCGCTCCTCCGGCTCGGCGCGCGCCGTGAGCATGCAGATGGGGACGTTCGAGGCGCTCTTGAGGTCGCGGGCGAGGGCGAGACCGTTCTCCCCAGGCATCATCACGTCGAGGATGACGACGTCGAACACCAGGCCCCCCATGGTCGCGCGCGCCGTGGCGGCGTCCGCGGCGGTGGTCACGCGGAAGCCGTTCTGGAACAGGTATTGGGCCAGGAGGTCGCGGATGCGCTGGTCGTCATCGACCACGAGGATGTGCGCGGCGTTGTCAGACAGCGACTCCATTGACGTCCCCCCGGTGAGCGTCCGCGGCTCAGCGGACGATCTCCGCCGGCTCCGGCAGCAGGGTTTCCACCCTGGCGCGCTCGTTGCTGTTGATCATCGCGAACAGGAAGCTGCGCACCGAGCGCTCGTGGCCTGGCTCGCACACCTCCAGGGCCTGCACCACGCGCTCGGCCTGCACGCGGTCGAGCCGCCGCGCCAAGCCGGCACCCTTCGCCGTCGCCCGCAACCGGCGCTCGCGGCGGTCCTCCACGCCCGTCTGCTGCGCGATCCAGCCCTCGTCGATGAGCTGCTTCAGCACCGGCGCAAGGCTCTGCTTGGTGATCTTCAGGATTTCCAAGAGGTCGGCGACGCGCAGGCCGGGGTTGCGGTCCACGAAGTGCAGCACCCGGTGGTGCGCTCGTCCCAGCCCGAACTTGCTCAGGATCGCGTCGGCATCGCGCGTGAAATCGCGGTAGGCGAAGAACAAGAGCTCGATGACGGTGACCAGCCGGGCATCTGCGACCGGCAGGGAAGCCCGTATTTCCCTTGGCTCGGCCGGCGCAACGAGGTCGCTCAGCACGTCGGAGTTTATGTCAGCCATGTTGACTTATGTGACCCCGATTGTTAGGGCTGGCAAGCCAATTGTGTTCACCATCACCGCTGCCCGCAACCCTTTTTCAGGGGTTCTTCGCAGCGGGCGCCGGACGCGCAAGCGCCGTGACGTCCCTTGCGCCAAGGGACGTCCTAAAGCAAGAGCAATGTCCCAAGGCTAGAGCGTCCCCGGCCTGGGCGATGGGGCCAAGCAGGAGAGTGGCATGGTCGATAGCGCGCCTTATCACGACCGCGACGGCTTCATCTGGTTCGACGGGAAGCTCGTTCCCTGGCGCGAGGCCAACGTCCACGTGCTCAGCCACGCTCTCCACTACGCCAGCGCCGTGTTCGAGGGCGAGCGCGCCTACGGCGGGGAGATCTTCGAGCTGACCCAGCACAGCCAGCGTCTTTACGACGGTGCCAAGGTGCTCGACTTCACCATCCCGCACAGCGTGGCCGAGATCGATCAGGCCTGCCGCGACACCATCAGGGCCAACAACCTCACCGACTGCTACGTGCGCCCGATCGCCTGGCGCGGCAGCGAGCAGATGGGCGTGTCGGCGCAGGCTACCAAGATCCATCTGGCCATCGCGGCCTGGGACTGGGGCTCCTACTTCCCGATGGAGGAGCGTCTCAAGGGCCTGCGGCTGACCATGGCGCAGTACCGCCGGCCCGACCCGGCCACGGCGCCGGCCAAGACCAAGGCGGCCGGCCTCTACATGATCTGCACCATCGAGAAGCACCGTGCGGAACGCGCCGGTTATGCCGACGCCCTGATGCTCGACTGGCGCGGCCATGTGGCCGAGTGCACCGGGGCCAACGTGTTCTTCATCAAGGACGGCGTGCTGCACACCCCAACGCCCGACTGCTTCCTCGACGGCATCACCCGCCGCACCGTGATCCGCCTGGCGGGGCGGCGCGGCCTGAAGGTGGTGGAACGGACGATCCTGCCGGAGGAGCTGGCCTCGTTCTCGGAGTGTTTCGTGGTCGGAACCGCCGCCGAGGTCACGCCCGTGGCTGAGATCGCCGAGCATAAGTACAAGCCCGGCAAGATCTGCGAGACGCTGATCAACGACTACACCGCCGCCGTCCAGCCCAAGCAGCGCGCCGCAGAGTAGGACTGTCATCCCGAAATTGCGCAAAGCGCAATATCCGGGACCCATAGCCAAGGGGGAGAGCGCGGCGGAGCTCGTGACCCTGGGTGCCGGGTCTCGCGCTACCGCGCTCGCCCGGTATGACAGACTGGCCCAGTATGACAGACAAGTGCGTTGCCGTTCGGGCACAGGCTTCCACCTGCCCGCAACCATGGCGGGCCGCGACCGTTGCAGCGGACAGAGCTTTCGCCCAAGACTGGCCAAGCTCGAACCTTGTCCTGGGGCGGCATCATGCGAACTGTGCGTCTGTGGCTGGTTGCGCTGCTGGCCTGCGGTGCGGTGGGGTGTCTGGCGCCGGACGCGGTCGCCCAGCCGATCGGGCTCGATCTCAACCGCGACTGCCAGACCCTCCTGACCTGCAGGTTCACCCGCGGCGGCCTCTATCGCGGATGTCTGTCATCCTACAGCTGCAGGGTGTGCAATCTGGTGGCGACGCGCTGCCGGATCGATGCCGGCAGCCGGGTGTGCCGGCAAATGGTCTGCACCTGGGGTTAGGGATTGGGGACTTAGGCTTAGGAAAGCCCTGCCGGAAAAAACCCAATCCCCAATCCCTAATCCCTAATCCCGGCCAGCGATTTAAGCTCCTGCGCAAGCACCGCGCGCTCGGAGGTGACGCGGTCGAGCAGCGAGCGCAGGGGCGCTGCGACGTGGGTAATCTGGCGCGCCTGCTTGTCGAACAGCTTGCTGCCCTCGACCGCGATCGGGCCCACCTCGCTCAGAACCGCCAGGGCCTCCTTGTCGGCGTCGCCGATCTCCTGGAAGTTGCTGAGCGAGATGTAGGCATCGTGCAGGAACTCGCGCGCGCCGGGGTCGGTCTCCGTCCTGATGCAGTGCTGCAGGACGTTCCTGATGCTCTCCTTGGGGTGGGCGAGCTCCGTCACGCTGCGCACCAGTGTGGCGCCGGGCTCGCGCAGGAGCGCCACGTACCTTTCCAGCACTTCGCGGGGGTCGAAATCCGGTTTGCCCATGGCCATGACGCCGAGATGCTGCCGTTGAACTCATGCCCGGCGCCTTGGGCCGGCGCATCCTACTCCGCGGCCATCGGCACGGCCGGCTGCATGGACAGCCGCTGCCGCACCAGGTCGATGTGAAGGCGCAGGTCGTAAAGTTCGTTCGAGAAATATAGCGGAACGCGGATCCGCCTCACCGCGCCGTCGATGCGCTCCAGCTCCGCCTGGTGCGCGGACGCGTCGAGCTTCGCCCCGCGGGTGTCAAGGTTCCTCTCCAGCGTCTTCAGCTGGTTGTACCAGTAGAAGAGCTTGCGCCGCACCATCCAGACGTAGACCGCGGGCACTGTCCTGGTGAACGGAATGATCAGCGCCAGCAACGGGATCGCGATCAGCAGCACCTGTCCGGCGTAGCTGCTGACGAACGCCGTGAAGGAGAACGGCAACCCCAGGTAGGCGCTCACGGGCACCAGCGTGCGCAGCATGATCGGCAGCTCGCCGGACTTGTAGATGGCGCGCGACTCCGGCGAGAGCTGGAACTCGGGGTCGCTCGCCGAGGGGAACTCGCCCGCGCGATAGAACAGCACCGGGTCTCCGGCCTTGTCGAAGCCGCTCTTGGGGTTGGTGATCACGGTATGCGTGAGCAGGCTGACCAGGGCGGGGTGCATGTCGGTGCGCACCACCAGCGCCGCCGTGGTGGCCAGCAGCGTGATGTCCGCGGTGGGGATCAGCGGGTTGAACTCCACGGCGCCCTTGCGCAGCACCACCTTGGCGATGGCCGGGAAGCGGTTGTCGTAGGCTTCCGCCTCGGCGGAGAAGTCCATGAGCCGGATGTTCTCGACGTGCAGGAGCGTCTGGATCAGCGGCGAGTCGGGCGGCTCGATCAGGATGGCGGCGTCGGCGCTGCCGTCGAAGAGCGGAGCGGCGTCGGCGGGAAGGCTGCCGACCAGGAGCGTTGCGTTGGTCTTGTTGACGCCGTTGGCCTTCAGCAGCTGGCCGGCGATACGCCGGGTTCCGCTTTCCCTGGTGCCGAGGAGGATCCTCTTGTCCTTGAGGTCGCGCAGGCTCGCGACCGGCAGGTCGCCGCGCGTGAACACCCAGATCGGCTCGTAGAACACCCGGCCGACCGACCAGAGCTTGGAGAACTCGGCATAGCGGCCCTTGGCCTTCTCGGTGGCCATCCGCCCCTGCATGCTGCCGACCAGGCCGCCCTTGATGAAGCCGGCGTTGATTCCCGGGCCGGCCTCGAGGAGCGCTTTCAGCGTGGCGAAACCCTCGGTGGCGCGCTGCACCTCGTATTTCACGCCGTAGCGCTCGAGATCGCGCCGGTAGGACTCGGCCAGCTCGTAGTACTGCGAGCTGCCCGTCGCCATGACGATGCGGCCGGGGCCAATCTCGCTGGTCTGGCGGACCACGCCGTAGGAGGCCAGCCCGACGATGGCCGCGAGCATGGTGACGCCGGCCCATCTGGCATAGCTGGTATCCATGGTGAGCGACCTCCCCTATCCCAATGCAGCGCTCTCGATGATATCCCGATTGGTGATCACAAAATGACAGAGAGCCAAGCCCGCGCAGAGGGGCCGTATATGAGGGCGGGGGACATGACTATCGTGTGAACGGTCGCAGGAGAAGGGCTGGCCCCTTGGTACGGAGACAGCGCTGCATCCGCGAAAAATCCGCGGCAGCGCCGCCAGCATTTCCCAAGGCCCGGCAATCGTCAATGCGCCACAGCGCCGGACAGTCCTCGGCGGAGACGGTCCCTTCCCCCGGCTGGCCGTGACCGAAGCCCCGGTCGAGGACTCCGTTCACTACCCTTGCAACCGCGGCATCAGCCTCACCGCATTGTCGCGCTCGATGGCGCGCAGGTCGGCACCGGAGAAGTAGGCCGACAGCCCCTTCACCTGGTCGAAGCCGGGGCGGAAGGGATAATCGGTGCCGAACACCACCTGCGACACCGAGACGAGCCGCATCAGCGAGGACAGCGCGCCCGGGTGGGCGGCCTGCGCCGTGTCGTAGTGGTAGCGGGTGAGCTGGGCGGTGACCTTCTCGAAATCCCACCCACCCTGCTTCAGCTTCGGACTGATGGTGGGAAGCAGCTGCAGGCGCTCCACCAGGAACGGCATGGTCCCGCCAGCGTGGGAGAAGATGAAGCGGATGTCGGGGAAGCGCACGGTCGTCCCCGAGAACACCAGATTGGCGATGGTGCGCGTGGTATCGGTGCCGAACTCGATGATCTGGTCCGGGATGCCCGGCACCAGGTTGCGGCAGCAGTTGGCGGCGCCCGGATGCGTGTAGACTACGGCCTTGCGGCGGTTCAGCTCCTCCATTACCGGCGTGAACTCCGGCGCGCCCAGCCACTTGTCGCCGTAGTTGGTCATCAGACAGATGCCGTCCGTCTTCAGCGTATCGAGGGCGAAGGCGATCTCGGCCAGGCTCGCAGCAACGTGCGGCAGCGGCAGCGTGGCGAAGATGCCGAAGCGGCCGGGGTGGTCCGCCATCAGCTTCGCCGCGTACTCGTTGCACTCGCGCGCGACGCGGCGGGCGCTGTCGGGGTTGAGGAACGACACCGCGGGCGTGGTCACCGACGTGATCGCGGTGGCAACCCCGGCCTTGTCCATGTCCTCCAGCGATTTCTGCACCGACCAGTTGTAGGTGGGCGGCGTGCCCAGGTTGGCCTTGCGCAGGGCCTCGATATGGGTGGGCGGCGAGAGATGGTGATGCACGTCGATGCGGTACGCCGCCGCCTGCGCCTGGCCGCGGCGCGGCAGCAACGGCAAGGCCGCGGCGGCCGCGCCTGCGGCCAGCGTCGTCGCGATGAAGGTACGCCGGCTCAGCGCGCAGCCGGCCCGGCGCGATTGGCGGGTCATCTCGGGCTCCTCCACGATCGGCCGTTGGCCCGGCCGCTTGTGCCGCTGCGGCCCGCGGATGCAGGGCTGCGGATCAGTCCTTATTCATCCCGAAGTGCCGGCCCAATGCAAGCTCGACCGCCGGCCGGCTCCCGGCGGGCCGTTCCTGGTTCTACCTGAGCAGCCCTGAGAGGGCCTTGAGCTGCTTGATGTTCACCTTCACGCCCCCGAACAGGCTGATATCGCCGGGCTTCATGGCGGGGCAGTCGGCGCTCTTCCAGGTGGCGGTCTGGGTCGTGAGCATGGCCTGCGGGCCCTTGCTGCCGCCTTCCATGATGCCTTCCGTGCGCATGGTGTAGGCCGACTGGAAATCGCCCGTGAACACGATCTTGCTCTTGGTTGTCCTCCCCCCGAAGGCGCAGTCCGCGTCGATGACGATATTCTTGCCGTCGCGCTTGCTGGTCAGGCTCCTGCACTTGCCTTCGGTGAACTTCAGCGCGTAGTCCATCAGCTCGCGGTCGGTCGACGCATCGAGGCACATCTGCGCCGAGATCGGCGGCGACGCCTTCGGCTTGTCGGTGGGCGCGGCGTCCCTCTGCCTCTCGATGGTGGTCGAGATCTCCCACAGCCCGGCCTTGCGCGGCGGCAGGTTCAGGGTCTGGGCGCTGAGCGCGAGCGGCGTTGCCGCGGCTGCAGCCGCGAGCAGGACGGCGGTGGGTCTCTTCATGCGGCCTCCCGTGTTGATGGGGCAACGCCGATCTGCGCGCCTGCCCCGGCCATTAGGCGCCGATTGCGGCCGCGGGTGGGCGGCGGGCCGGCCTGCAGGGGTCGGCGGGTGGGCAGGCCGGCGGGCCTGCGAGGGCCCCTTGCGCAAAGCAACGTTCTCTTTTCGTTCTTGACGCGTTTCATCTGACGTGCAACACTCCGTCAACCTACAGTACGGAGGCGTTGCGATGTCCCGGGGGTATCGACAGGGCGGCCAGCAACACGGCGAGGCGCAGGAGCCGCTGGTGTGGGAGCGCGTGGTGTGGCGGCAGGGCGATGGCCGCTACGCGTTCGAGGTGGAGGAGGGCGGGCTGCACGCCAGGCTCAGCTCCCCGCACGGGGCCTCGCTCACCTTGCCCATGGTGGCCTGGGAGGGCCTGCTCGACGCGGTGACGGGCGCGCGCAAGGCCCGTACCCGCAACGAGCGCGCCTTCCCGGCCCGCTCGGGCGAGCGCTGGTACGACGGCGAATCGGGCGAGCTGGTGGCCGGCTTCCGCGCAGGGCGCACCATCGCCCAGCTCGCCCGCGCCCACAACCGCAGCGCGCACGCCATCGAGGCCGAGCTCAACCGCCTCGGCCTGTGGGACCGCATCGCGCGGCGCGCCATCGTGCCGGGCGAGCAGCGCAGCGCGTCACAGGCCCCGCTGGGCGAGGGCGGCTCGGCTCCGGCTCCGACCAGCCTTGGCGGGGATCGCGAGTGACGGCAGGACCACAGGACATTGCCAAGAGGGATGTGATAAGATGTTGGCCATGACGAAACTGGAAGACATCGAAAAGGCGATCACGCTGCTCTCCGCCGAAGATGTGGCAAAGTTGCGCAACTGGCTCGAGGAATTCGAGGGTCGTCTCCTCGATGAGCGGATTGAGCAGGACGCGAGGGCTGGGCGCCGCGGCAAGCTTGCCAAGCTCGCAGCCGAAGCTCTCGCGGATCATAAGGCCGGCCGCAGTCGCCGGTTGTGACGCACCGCGCAAGCCCGGCCTTTTGGAAGGCCTATCGCGCCCTGCCGGCCGGTGCCCGTGCAATGGCGGACAAGAGCTTCGCTCTGCTGAGGAGCGACCCGATCCATCCGTCGCTGCACCTGAAAAGGGTGGGCGACTATTGGTCGGTGCGGGCAACAAAGCGTCATCGGGCGCTGGCAGTCGAGGTTAAGGACGGTCTGCTGTGGTTCTGGATCGGCACTCACGACGATTACGAACGGCTGATTGAATGAGTGGAGCAGGACCGCAATTCCCTTCCGCGGCGATCGGGGCTAGGCTCGGGCTGCGGCGCGGACGGGTGTGGCAGCACGGAGATGCGCAAATGGCCAACTACATTCTCCTCGCCACCTACACCGAGCAGGGCCTCAAGGGCATCAAGGACACGGTCAAGCGCACCGACCATGTCAGGGAGCTGGCCAAGAAGGCCGGCCTCGCCATGAAGGAGAGCTACTGGACGCTCGGCGCGTTCGACGTGGTTGCCCTGTTCGAAGCCCCCGACGACGAGACCATGACCGCCTTCTCGCTGTCGGTGGCCAAGCTCGGCAACGTCAAGACGCAGACACTGCGGGCCTTCTCGGCCAAGGACATGGGCACCATCCTGGCCAAGCTGGCGTAGGACGCCGCTTCGGCGTCTCTGCGGCAGCCCGCACAGCAACGCCGTTGCGCGGCAGAGAAGGCTTGCGTCGCGCAAAATCACGCGCTGCGGCCGGCGGCGAGTGCCAGCCACGCGCGTACGCGCGACTCCGGGTCGGCGTGCGTGATGAGGTCGGTGACGACGGCGAGGCTGTCGGCGCCCGCCGCCAGCACGGCCTTGGCGCGCTCGGGGGTGAGGCCGCCGATCGCCACCAGGGGCAGCTTCCCGAGGCGCCGCCGCCAGTCGGCGATGCGGTCGAGCCCCTGAGGCGCCCATTTCATCGCCTTGAGCCTGGTCTCGTAGATCGGGCCGAGCGCCACGTAATCGGGCTGCGCCGCCAGGGCGGTCGCCAGCTCCTCATGGCTGTGCGTGCTGATGCCGAAGCGCACGCCCCTGGCCTTCAGCGCCGCAACGTCGGCGCCGGCCAGGTCCTCCTGGCCCAGGTGCACGAAGTCCGCGCCGGCGTCCAGCGCTGCCTGCCAGTGGTCGTTGACGATCAGCTGGCAGCCGTGGCGCCGGCACACGTCGAGCCCCGCCGCAATCTGCCGCGCCACCGCGTCTGGCGGCGCGTCCTTCACCCGCAGCTGCACGGTCCTCACGCCCAGTGGCACGAGCCGGGCCACCCATGCGGCGTCCGGCACGATCGGATAAAAGACGCCGAGCCCGCTTCGCCGCTCCTGCAACTCGCCGATGCGGCCAGTCATGGCCGCTTCCCGAGGTCGAAGTCGAAGAACGGCGTGCCGGCCACGGGCGTGGACGGCACCGCCATGTCGCGCACCGGCATCAGTCCCGCCTCGTAGCCCATGCGCCCGGCCTCGATGGCGGCGGCGAACGCGCGCGCCATGCGCACCGGGTCGGCGGCGGTCGCCACCGCCGTGTTCAGCAGCACGGCGTCGTAGCCCAGCTCCATGGCCTCGGCGGCGTGCGAGGGCGCGCCCAGCCCCGCATCGATGATGAGCGGCACGTCCGGGAAATACCGGCGCAGACTCCGCAGCGCCGAGCGGTTGGCAAGGCCGCGCCCGGTGCCGATAGGCGCCCCCCACGGCATCAGCACCCGGCAGCCGGCGGCGAGGAGGCGCTCGGCCGCGATCAGGTCCTCCGTGGTGTAGGGGAATACCTTGAACCCCAGGCCAGTGAGCGCGCCGGCGGCTTCCACCAGGCCGAACAGGTCCGGCTGCAGGGTGTCGTCGTTGCCGATCACCTCGAGCTTGATCCAGTCGGTGCCGAACAGCTCGCGCGCCATCTGGGCGGTGGCGATGGCCTCCTTGGGTGTGCGGCAGCCGGCGGTGTTGGGCAGCACGCGCACTCCCAGCTCCTTGACGAGGTCGAAAAACCGCGGGCGCGTACCTTGGCCGCCGCCGGTACGCGCCATCTCGCGCCGCAGCGACACCGTGACGACGGCCGCACCGGAGGCCTTCACCGCCTCGCTCATCGCGTGCGGAGAGGGATAGCGCGCCGTACCGAGCAGCAGGCGCGAGGAGACCTCCACGCCGTAGGCGCTGAAGGGCCTGACCGCCGCCGCAGCCGCCGGTGCAGCTGCCCGCGCAGCTGCCCGCGCACGGGCCGCCTTTGAACGGTCTGCCGTCATGAGGGCCAGTGTATCAGCCGCCCTGGCGCGGTGCCACGATCTCGACCTTGTCGTTCTGGGTAAGCAGCGTTGCGGAGCGCGCCTCTCTCGGCACGAAAGCGCCGTTGACGGCGGTCGCCACCGCGGTTTCGGCGAAGCCCTCGCCGGCCACCAGCTCGGCGAGCGTGCGGGCGTCCGTGTCGAGGCGCTCGCCGTTCAGGCGGATCGCGATCTTGCTCTGGCGGCCAAGCTGCATTGGGCTGCCTCGTGACAGACCCCGCGCCGGGCCGGCGGACTTGCGAAGCGCGGTCGCGGGGTCTCGGTGCTGTCTCCTGCTATCTGCAGCACCCCCGTGGATTGTTCAAGCGCCGTTGCCGGCCGACAGTTGCGCCCGCCCACGGCTTCGCCATCATGGCAGGGAAGGATCGAGGGACAGGACCTGTCGGTACCCGGCGCCCCGCGCTTGCCTCCGTTTCCCGGCAAGGCAGCCGCGCCTGGGCGGCAGGCTTCACGGGAGGCGCATGTTCAAGGATCTCATGTCATCGCGGCGCTTCGCCCCGTTGTTCTGGTGCCAGCTCTGCTCCGCCCTCAATGACAATTTCCTGAAGAACGCCCTGGTCATGCTGATCCTGTTCGGCCTCGGCGGCGCAGGTTCCAGCGCCGGCGCGAACGGCCCGGTGCTGGTGACGCTCGCGGGGATCGTCTTCATCGCCCCCTTCTTCATCCTCTCGGCGCTGGGCGGCGAGCTGGCGGACCGCTTCGACAAGGCCTCCATGGCCTCCGCCATCAAGCTCGCGGAGATCCCGATCGCGGGCCTCGCGGCGACCGGCTTCTTCCTGCACTCCGTCGCGATCCTGTTCGTGACGCTCGCGCTCTTCGGCGTCGTCGCCGCCCTGTTCGGGCCGGTCAAGTACGGCATCCTGCCGGAGAAGCTCAAGACGGCCGAACTGCCGGCTGGCAACGCGCTGGTGGAGGGTGCGACGTTCCTGGCCATCCTCGCCGGCACCATCGCCGGCGGCGTCGCGGTAAAGAGCGCCGGGACGCCCGAACTGGTCGCCGGCATCATAGTGGCGCTCGCCGTCGCCTCCTGGGCCCTCGCCCGCACCATCCCCGTCGCGGGACCGGCGGCGCCCGGCCTCGCCATCGCGGCCAACCCGTGGACCTCCACCGTGGCGCTGCTGCGCGAACTGAAGGGCGACGCGCGCCTGTGGAGCGGCGGCCACATCGTGTCGTGGTTCTGGCTGGTCGGCTCGGTGGCCCTGTCGCTGCTGCCGGCGCTGGTCAGGGACGGCATCGGCGGCAACGAGGGCGTGGTGACCTTGTGCCTGACGGTGTTCGTCGTGGGCATCGCCGCCGGATCGGCGCTGGCGGCGTGGGCGTCGTCCGGCACGCCGAACCTGTCGCTGGTGCCCCTGGGGGCGGCGATGATGGGCGTCTTCGCTCTCGCCATCGCCCTGCTGACGGGCCTGCTGGCGCCGGGCGCCGAGACGGCGGGGCCGGCAGCGGTGCTCGGCACGGTCAACGGCCTGGCGCTGCTTGCCGCGCTGGGCGGGCTGGCGATCGCCGGCGGCCTGTTCATCGTGCCCGCGTTCGCCGCGGTGCAGGCCTGGTCGCCGGCCGAGGCGCGGGCGCGCGTCGTGGCCTCGGTCAACGTCATGAACGCGGCCTACATGGTGGCTGGCGGAGCCGCGGTGGCCGCCCTGCAGGCGGCGGGCGTCGGCCTGTCGCCCCTGTTTGCTGCCCTCGGCGCCCTGAGCCTCATCGAGGCCCTCTACGTCCTGCGCGCCTGGGGCCCCCAGGGCCGCCGTCTCCCCGCCGCCAAGGCCTGAGCCAGGGCTGAGCCAAGGCCTGAGACCGGGCCTGAGCCAAGGCCTGAGCCAAGGCCTGGGACCGGGCCTGAGCCAAGGCCTGAGCCAAGGCCGCAGGCCATTGGTGCGGACGGAGGGAGTCGAACCCTCACGCCATTGCTGGCTCAGAATTTTAAGTCCTGTGCGTCTACCGGTTTCGCCACGTCCGCGCAGGCGCCGTTATAGCGGATGGGGCGGTTGCCGGAAGGGCCGCTCCCGGGCAATCACCGGCAATCTCGGGCGATGCAGACATTCCACCGGCGGTTCCGGGCCGCTGAAGGGCAGGCAGCGGGCAAAACCGACATCAGCGCGAGGGCTCTGCGGCCGCGGCGACGGCCTCCGGGGCGGGGTAGTCCACCCGCACCAGGTAGAGGCCGCGGGCGGGGGCGACCGGGCCGCAGGCGGCGCGGTCGCGGGCGGCGAGCGCGGCAGCGAGGTCGGCGGCGGTCCATTTGCCCTCGCCGACGAGCTTGAGCGAACCCACCATCGAGCGCACCTGGCTGTGCAGGAAGGAGCGCGCCGAGGCCTCCACCGCGATCTCTTCGCCTGCGGCCGTCACCGCCAGCCGGTCCAGGGTCTTGACCGGCGAGCGTGACTGGCAGCCCGCGGCGCGGAAGGTGGTGAAATCGTGCCGGCCGACCAGGGCCTGGGCCGCCGCTCCCATGGCCGCGGCGTCGAGCGGCTGCGGCACCCACCAGACGCGGTCGCGGTCGATGGCGGGGTGCGCCGGCCGTGCCAGGAGGCGATAGCGGTAGTGCCGGGCGGTCGCGCTGAAGCGGGCGTCGAAGCTGCCGGGGACGACGGCGCAGTCGAGGACGACGACCGGCTCCGGCTTCAGGTGGAAGTTGAGCGCCGCGCGGACAGTATGCAGCGGCCATTCGCGCGCGAGGTCGAAGTGGGCCACCTGGCCCAGCGCGTGCACCCCGGCATCGGTGCGGCCGGCGCCGCGCGGCATCGCCGGCTCGCCGCAGAAGGCGCGGATCGCCTCGGCCAGCCGGCCCTGCACGGAGAGCCCGTCCGCCTGCACCTGCCAGCCGACGAACGGCGTGCCGTCGTATTCCAGGGTGACGCGGTAGCGGGGCATGGCCGGTGAGATGGTGAGTGGTGAGTGTGGCGTCGAACCTGAAGATGGCATCGGCTTTCCATCCTCAATCATGAATGACATACCTTGCCATTGGTGCCGCCCGAAATCTCACCATCTCACCACTCACCGTCTCACCCATTAAAGCACGCGCCGGCTCTTGATGGCGGCTGCCAGGGTGCCCTCGTCGAGGTAGTCGAGCTCGCCGCCGATGGGCACGCCCTGCGCCAGGCGCGTGACCTTCACGTTGTGGCCGCGCAGCTGATCGGTGAGGTAGTGCGCCGTCGCCTGCCCCTCCACGGTGGCGTTGAGCGCCAGCAGCACCTCCTGCACCGGCGGCACGGCGCGCTCGATCAGCCTGCCGATGTTGAGGTCGCCGGGGCCGACGCCGTCGAGCGGGGAGAGATGGCCGCCCAGCACGTGGTAGCGGCCCTTCACGACGCCGGCGCGCTCCAGGGCCCAGAGGTCGCCCATCTCCTCCACCACCACGATCAGCGAGGCGTCGCGCTGCGGGTCCCGGCAGATGGTGCACGGGCTCAGCGTGTCGAGGTTGCCGCAGTTCTCGCAGGCCACGATCCGGGAGGCGGCCTCCGCCAGCGCGGCGGCCAGCGGCTCCAGCAGGTCGGTGCGCCGCTTGAGCAGCGTCAGCGCCGCCTTGCGCGCGGAACGGTGCCCGAGCCCCGGCAGACGCGCCAGCAGGGCAATGAGCCGCTCGATCTCGGGTCCTGCGGTGGGTTTGGCCATGGCAAGGGGTCAGACCCCTTTCCTCCCTAGCGCATCGAAAGGGGTCCCCGTCAGAACAGCTTGAGCCCCGGCGGCAGCGGGAGCCCGCCCGTCACCTCGCGCATCTTTTCCTGCAGTGCCGCCTCCACCTTCGCCTTGGCGTCCTGGAAGGCGGCGAGGATGAGATCCTCCAGCATCTCGGCGTCCTCGGGCTTGAGGAGACTCGGGTCGAGCTTAACGCCTCGCGCCTCCATCTTGCCGTTGAGGGTGACCTTGACGAGGCCGGCGCCCGACTGACCCTCCACCTGCAGGGCGGCCAGCTCGTCCTGCAGCTGCTGCATGCGGCCCTGGATCTCCTGGGCCTGCTTCATCATCTTCATCAGGTCTTTCATGGGCGGCTCCGCAGTGGTGAGGGGTGAGATGGTGAGTGGTGAGTTTCGCGTCGAGATCCGGGAGGACTTTGCTCCGTCCTCATTGAGTCGCGGCAACCCTTCCGGCCGGTATCGCCCGAAATCCCACCATCCCACCACTCGCCATCTCACCCGGTACCGGTGTCCTCGGGCTTGGTGCCCGGCAAAGGGTTCAGCTTGATCTTGGCGCCGGGAAACTGCTGCAGCACCGCCGCGACCGCGGGATGACTTTGGATCTCGCGCAGCTCCGCCGCCTCGCGCTCGCGCTGGATCTCGCCGAGGGGGCGTTCGCCCGGCGCGTTGCCGAGCGCCACCACCCAGCGCTTGCCGGTCCAGCGGTTGAGCCTCTCGCGCAGCTCGTTGCCGAGCTCCTTGGGTGCACCGGGGAGGAGGTGGAGCTCGATGCTGCCGGCGGCGTCGAACTTGACGACGCTCACGCGCTCCTCGAGGTCGTCCTTGAGCTTCACCTCGCGGCGTGCCCCGACCAGGGCCACCACCTCCTCGAACGAGCGCGGGGACGGCAAGGCGGGAGCGGTGCCGCCGAGATCCAGCCCCTCGTCGCTGTCGGAATCGAGGTCGTCGACGTTCGCATCCGCCGTCCCGGTCTCGACGCTGTTCGCTCCAGAACCGTTTGCGGTGCCGTCGAAGCCGCCCCGGATCCCACTGGGGCCGAAACGCGCGTCAAGCTCGTCTTCGGATGGCGATCGCGGCGCCTGCGGCACCTGCATCGCTGCCCCGCCGGGCCCCCCGGGCGCGGGTGGAGCGGCTGTCGGCGCACGCGCCGGCCGTGTGCCGCCCGAGCCATCTCCCAGGGCCCTGATGACGGCATCGGGAGGCGGGAGATCGGCGGTGTAGGCCAAGCGCACCAGCACCATCTCGGCGGCGGTCATGGGGTTGGGCGCATCCGCGGCCTCGTCGAGGCCCTTGAGCAGGACCTGCCAGGCGCGCGCCAGGATCGGCATCGACAGCCGCCCGCCCAGGCCGGCGGCGCGCCGCCGCTCCTCGGAGGAAAGCCCCTCGCCGGCGGCCGCTGCGCCCAGCACCTTGGCGCGGGTGGCCGCATGTACCGCCTCGGCCAGATCGCCGAGGATCTGCAGGGGCTCCGCGCCGTCCCGGTGCAGCTGGGCGAACAGCTCCAGGGCTTGGCCCACCGTGCCCGCCAGCAGCGTCTCCACGAGGTCGAAGATGCGCCCGCGGTCGGCGAGACCCAGCATGGCGCGCACGTTCGCCGCCGCGACGGCACCCGAGCCCATCGCCAAGGCCTGATCGAGCAGCGACAGGCCGTCGCGCACCGAGCCCTGGGCGGCGCGGGCGATCAAGGCGAGACCCTCGTCGTCCTTCAGGATGCCTCCTTCCCTGGCGACGACGTTGCGGAAGTGTTGCACAAGAACCGGCACGTCCACGCGCCGCAGGTCGAAGCGCTGGCAGCGCGACAGCACCGTCACCGGCACCTTGCGCACCTCGGTGGTGGCGAAGATGAACTTCACGTGCCGGGGCGGCTCCTCCAGCGTCTTGAGGAGCGCATTGAAGGCGCCCTTGGAGAGCATGTGCACCTCGTCGATGAGGTACACCTTGTAGCGCGCCACCAGCGGCCGGTAGCGCGCGCTCTCGATGATCTCGCGCATGTTGTCGACGCCGGTATTGGAGGCGGCATCCATCTCGATCACGTCGGGATGGCGCCCCTCCATGATCTCGACGCAGTGGCGCCCGAACTCCGGCATGTCGAAGGTGGGCTTCTCGACGCCGTCGCGCTCGTAGTTGAGGGCGCGCGCAAGGATGCGCGCCGTCGTGGTCTTGCCCACGCCGCGCACACCGGTGAG